>DAOWNJ010000094.1 GCA_030642645.1 Dehalococcoidia bacterium
ACCACCTCGGCACCATACTCATAGCCGAGGATGCCCTCTATCCTGTCGGAACGAGACCCCTTTATGGCGGCAATGTCCGAGGAGCTGTAGTTCGATATGCCACAGGCAATCTCCCGACCCGCTCCATCAACAATCTCTACACTGTCCCCCCTCCCAAATTCGCCTTCGACATCCCTAACCCCAGCGGGTAGGAGACTTTTGTTCTGCTCTTTAAGAGCTACCACTGCCCCTTCATCAACTATAAGCCTCCCCTTAATAGAGAGCCCGGCAAGCAAAAAGCGCTTGCGGCTTTCCATCTTGCTCGCAGTTGGGGGGAAAAGCGTCCCAATAGCCTCACCAAACGGGAGCCTCTCTATTACATGGGGCTCATTGCCGCTTGCAATAACCACAGCCACCCCTGATGCGGTTGCCAGCTTTGCCGCCTGAATTTTCGTCTCCATCCCCCCGATCCCCCTCCCGCTTGTCCCCCTTGCCAGACGCTCTATCTCACCATCTATCCTCTCCACACGGGGGATAAGCTGAGCCCCTTTATCACGGTTTGGGTCCGCAGTGTAGAGGCCCTCGGTATCGGTGAGGAGGACGAGCAGGTCGGCATCAACAAGGTTTGCCACCATCGCCGATAGGCTGTCATTATCGCCAAATCTTTTAACCCCCATTATCTCCTCGATGGCAACAACATCATTCTCATTCACTATTGGCACCACCCCAAGCTCAAGCAGGGCGAGGAGGGTGTTTCTGGTATTCAGATAGCCCGCCCTGTCTGATAGCTCAGCCCTGGTAAGGAGCGCCTGGGCTATGGTTATCCCATGTCCGCTGAAGAGCCCCTCATATACCTGCATAAGGCGGCTCTGTCCCACCGAGGCCATCACCTGCCTGAATGGTATGTCTTTCCTCTCTTTGGTGAACCCAAGCCTCTCCCTGCCTGCGGCTATCGCACCAGAGGTGACAACGATTATCTCCAGACCCAGACTATAAAGTCGTGCCATCTGCCCAACAAGATTGGCCATGACCTCCAGGTCAAGCCGGTCGGTGCCTCCAGTGAGGACATTCGTCCCCAGCTTACAAACGATGCGGTGATAGGGTCTTTCTCTATCCATATCTATGCCAATTATATCAATGCTATTTGAGTTAAACAAGCTTGCCCCCTCCACCCCACGGTGCTAAAATTCCCACAGGGCTAGTCGATTACCCCCGCGGGTGGGCTAGCCCTTGAGGTGTTTCGTATGAATTTGGCTTCACTGCTTCCTCTGATGGGTGAAATGCCCGACTTTCGCCAGTTCGTAGAAAGAATAAGGCACGAGGGCGAAAAAATTAAAAGGGTGGTGGTGCTTCACGCCGCAAGGCCTTATTTCCTTGCTTGCCTCCACAATGAGTTTAATATGCCTATGCTGGTCATCACACCAACCCCTGAAGGAGCAAAGGGGCTTGAGGCTGAGCTTGAAAGCTGGTCGGCCGAGGCCCGAATCGAGCTCTTCCCTGAGCTAGATGCCCTGCCCTATGAGCGCCTGACATCCGACCCCTCGACCATACACCAGCGCCTTGGGGTTTTTTCCGCCCTAAAGGGCGGAAAAAACCCCACACCACCCCTGATCGTTGCCTCAGCCCATGCCGTTGCGCAGAAGACGATTTCCCCAGAAAGCTTCGCCCCCAACACCATCAAGGTGGGGATGAGGGTCGAGATGGAAGGCCTCCTCAGGGATTGGCTCAGGATGGGATACGAGATGGAGAGCGCCGTTGAGGTTCCAGGAACCATAAGCAGGCGAGGGGGCATTATCGACATCTATCCCCCGGGCAGTGAGCTCCCGGCAAGGATCGAGCTATCTGGAAACCAGATAGAGAGCATAAGACTTTTCGACCCAGCTTCACAGCGCTCGATAAGGATGGTCGAAGAGATAACCATCATCCCGGCGAGGGAGTCCATCCCCATAGAGGGAAAGGGGATACAAAAGCTCGACCTCTCAAACTTGAATGAAACGGCGCGGGAGAGGATCGAGGAGGAGATGACGATGCTTCTTAAGGGGGTGCGGTTCGATGGGGACGAGTCCTACCTCCCCCTTTTTCAGAGCGCTACCATCCTCGACCACCTGCCTGCGGGCGCCATCATCGTCCTCGATGAGCCGGAAGAGCTGAAGAGGGAGATAGAGTGGCTTGATAACGAGGCTCACGAGCTTCGAGAAAAACAGGTTGAAAGGGGGGAGCTTCCGGGAAATTTCCCAAAGCCTTACCTTGGGTGGGAGGAGCTTGAGGAAAGACTTGAAGGGGTAGGGGTAACACTTGAGATGGAGGAGTGGGGGGAGGGGGGATTTGACATGGGCTTCTCCCCAGCCCCCAGCTATGGCGGCAGGCTCCAGGATTTCTTGAAGGAGGTCGGGGAGAGGCTCAATGAAGGGCGGCGCATCATCATCGTCTCAAACCAGGCGCAGAGGCTCAGCGAGCTCCTGGAAGAGGAAGACATAATCGCCCCACCACTTTCAGATTTAAAGAAGCCACCACCCCCGGGCTCCCTCCTCCTCGTTCAGGGGTCTCTTGCTAATGGCTGGCAAGTGGAGGGGGTCAACCTCTTCAGCGATGCCGAGGTCTTCGGCTTCGCCAAGAGGCACAGGACCCTGAAGAGGCGCCCTGCACGCCGAAGGCTCTTCCTCTCGGAGCTAACCGCTGGTGATTATGTGGTCCACATCGATCATGGCATCGCAATGTTCGGGGGGATGAGGAGGATGTCCCAGGATGGAAAAGAGCAGGAATACCTCATCCTCGATTATGCCTCTGGCGACAGGCTCTATGTCCCTACCGACCAGGTTGACCGAGTGAGCCCATACACCGGGGCGGGAGGCCCCCCGATACTAAGCCGATTGGGCACCCAGGAATGGTCGAGGACGAAGCGGAGGGCAAGGGAGGCTGCTGGAAACCTGGCCCAGGAGCTCCTCTCACTCTATGCGGCAAGGGAGGTAATGCCGGGGATTAGCTTCTCCCCGGACAGCGTATGGCAGCAGGAGCTTGAGGCATCATTTCCATATATCGAGACATCGGACCAGCTTGAGACGGTCTTGGAGGTAAAGCATGATATGGAGTCCCCTAGGCCGATGGACAGGCTTGTCTGCGGGGATGTTGGATACGGTAAGACCGAGGTTGCCATGAGGGCGGCATTCAAGGGGGTGATGGACGGGGCACAGGTTGCAGTCCTGGTCCCGACAACAATACTCGCCCAGCAGCACTTCTCAACCTTCAGAGAGAGGCTTGAGCCCTTCCCGATAAAGGTCGAGGTCCTGAGCCGCTTCCGCTCAGAGCGGGAGCAGCAGGAGGTCATCGAGGGACTAAAGTTTGGCACGGTTGACATCTGTATCGGGACCCACCGCCTCCTTCAGAGGGATGTGTCTTTCAAGAATCTCGGGCTTGTTATTATAGATGAGGAGCAGAGGTTTGGGGTTAGCCATAAGGAGCGCCTCAAAAACATGAGAAAAGAGGTGGATGTTTTGACCCTCACCGCCACCCCCATCCCCCGCACCCTGCATATGTCTCTAGCAGGGGTGAGGGATATGAGCACAATGGAGACCCCTCCAGAGGAGCGCCTCCCCATAAAGACATATGTCTCGGAGTTCAACGATAGGGTTATTAGGGAGGCGATATTGAGGGAGCTTGAAAGGGGTGGCCAGGTATTCTTCGTCCATAACCGTGTCCAGACAATATACCAGGTAGCTCAAAGACTGGCCCAACTCGTCCCTGAGGCGCAGCTCGCCATCGCCCACGGCCAGATGCCCGAGGAGGAGCTTGAGAGGGTGATGAACGATTTCTCCAATAGAAAGAGCGATGTCCTCCTCTCAACCACCATCATCGAATCAGGGCTCGATATGCCGAATGTAAACACCATCATCGTAAATGATGCCGACAGGCTCGGTCTAGCCCAGCTTTATCAATTAAGAGGCAGAGTAGGTCGGGGGGTAAACCATGCCTACGCTTACTTCCTCTATTCCAGGGGGAAGCACCTCACCCCTCAGGCCAAAAAGCGCCTCAGGACCATTCTCGACGCAACTGAGCTTGGGGCAGGGTTCCGCATCGCTATGAAGGACCTTGAGATCAGGGGGGCGGGGAATATCCTAGGGGCGGAGCAGAGCGGCCATATCGGGGCGGTCGGTTTTGAACTCTACTCCCGAATGCTCGCCGAGACAGTCAGTGAGCTCAGGGCCACTCGGGAGGGGATACCAAGGAAGGTCGAGACACCCGTTCCATCCATTGACCTC
>DAOWNJ010000069.1 GCA_030642645.1 Dehalococcoidia bacterium
AGCGCCCTCCCCACAATTGCCCCCTCAACCCCAAGCTTTGAGAGTCGCTTCAACTGCTCAATGGATGAGATTCCACCTGATGCGATTATGGGAAGGCTTGTTTTTGAAACCAGTCTGGCTATTTCCTCAAAGTTGGGCTCGGTGAGGGTCCCATCCCGCAGGATGTCAGTATATATAAACCGCTTAACCCCCAAAGATGCCATACTCTCTATAAGCCCGCTTGCGGTAATATCTGTCTTTTCCTTCCAGCCATGAGTGGAGACATAGCCGTCCCTTGCATCGATGCTCACAATGATCCCCTCCCCAAACCTCAGGCACGCCTCCCTTACTAAAGCCTCATCCTCTATCGCCGCTGTCCCCAGAATCACCCGGTCTACCCCAAGCCTCGTGAGCTCCTCAATCGTCTCCATTCTACGAATGCCACCACCTAGTTGAACAGGAATCACCACAGCACTCAATATACGCTCGATGGCATCTCTATTCGAGAGCATCCCCATTTGCGCCCCATCGAGGTCAACAATATGGAGCCTTCCAGCTCCCTCCCCCTGCCAGCCGAGGGCGACCTCTTGAGGGTCCCGAGAGAATACCATCTCTTGCTCAAAGTCCCCCTGATAGAGGCGGACGCATCTCCCGTCCTTGAGGTCTATAGCAGGGATCACCTCCACGAGCCACCTCCGACAAACTTCAGAAAATTATCATACATCCTCAATCCCCAATCCCCGCTCTTCTCAGGGTGGAACTGGGTAGCCACCATGTTCCCCTTGATGATCACGCTGGGGAAGGCGATGCCGTAATCGGTCTCTCCGGCAACGATTGACCTATCATCAGGGTCAGCGTAGTAGCTATGGACAAAGTAGAAATTGGCCCCATCAGGTATCCCCTCAAAGAGTGGGTGAGGGGACATCTGCCTCACCTGATTCCACCCCATGTGGGGGACCTTGATCCCTTGGGGGAGCTTCCTGACCCTGCCCGGCAATACATCCAGACACTCCTGCCCGCCCCCTTCTTCGCTTGAGGTGAGAAGGACTTGAAGCCCAAGGCAGATGCCAAGGAAAGGCCTCCCCTCCCCAATCACCCAACGGATGGGGTCAACCATACCCAGGGCCTCGAGGCTTCTCATGGTGTCCCCAGCAGCACCGACACCGGGCAGGATAACCACGCTGGCGCTCAAGACCTCACTGGGGCGAGCGGTGACCATAGCCCTATATCCCAGCCTGGCCACTGCCTTGGCGACACTCCTGAGGTTCCCCGCCCCATAATCGATTATACAAATCATGAAACCATGCCATTCTACCACAGCCCAATGGTGGAAGCTAGCTTGACAAAGGGAGAGCCAATTGGTAGACTTGGACTGACCTCTTATGGAAAAGCGAGAGCAATGGGAGCCCTTCACCGAGGGAATGGTGGAGGTGTTCAGCGGGCAGGGGAAGGGCAAGACATCCGCGGCACTGGGGGTCGCCCTCAGGGCTGCAGGCTATGGACTCCGCACCCATATCGTCTTCTTTATGAAAGGGGACTATCCCTATGGAGAGCGAAAGGCACTGGCTTATATCCCCTATATCACCTTCGCCAGCTTCGGACACCCCGGATTTGTTGACCCGATGCATGTAAAGCCTGAGGAGAGGGAAGAAGCCCGCCAGGCGCTGGACGAGGCCCGAAGGGCGATATCGAGCGGCGATTATCGCCTTGTCATCCTCGATGAGGTGAATGTGGCAGTTTCCTTTGGCCTCCTCGATGTTGATGAGGTGCTGAGGCTTATTGAGGAAAGACCTCAAGATGTGGAGCTCATCCTCACCGGCCGAGGGGCACACCCTGAGGTGGTGAATAGGGCAGACCTAGTCACCGAGATGCTTGATATAAAGCACCCTTTCGAGAGAGGGGTCCCTGCGCGTAAAGGGATAGACTACTAAATGTGGGTGGGGAAAAGGAGAATATAGGAGAAATGATAACCCTTAGTGTAGTAAAGGCTGATGTTGGCGGTTATGTGGGGCATTCAAGCATGCACCCTGACATCATTGACAAGGCAAAGGAATCCCTGGAGAGGGAGAAAAGGAGCGGCCTCCTCATCGATTTCCATGTCACCCGTTGCGGGGACGACCTCCAGCTTATCATGACCCATGGGCTGGGGGTGGACAACGAAAGGGTCCACAAGCTTTCCTGGGATACATTCCTTGAGTGCACCCAGGTCGCCAAGAAATTAAAGCTTCATGGAGCGGGACAGGACCTCCTAAGAGATGCCTTCTCCGGAAATATAAGGGGGATGGGGCCAGGGGTGGCGGAGATGGAGTTCGAGGAGAGGGAGGCAGAGACGATAATCATATTCATGGCGGATAAGACATCGGCAGGGGCATGGAATCTGCCCCTCTACAAGATATTCGCTGACCCCTTCAACACCATCGGGCTGGTCATCGCCGAAAACATGCACTGTGGCTTCAGGTTTGATGTCCAGGATGTAAAGGAGCATAAGAGGATATTCTTCAATGCCCCTGAGGAGATATACGATATGCTCGTCTTCATCGGGGCACCGTCCCGCTATACGGTGAAGGCAGTCTATCATCGGGTGACCGGTGAGATAGCCTCTGTCTCATCCACAGAGAGGCTTAGCCTCATTGCCGGGAGGTATGTTGGCAAGGACGACCCGGTTTGCATCGTCCGTTGCCAGGGGGATTTCCCCGCCGTGGGGGAGGTTCTTGAGCCATTCACTATGCCATGGCTTGTTGAGGGGTGGATGAGGGGCTCACACCATGGGCCACTGATGCCCGTCTCAGTAGCGGAAAGCAATCCATCAAGGTTCGATGGCCCCCCAAGGGTGATCGCCGCTGGCTTCCAGCTTTCGGGCGGGAAGTTTGTTGGGCCCAGGGATATGTTCGATGACCCAAGCTTTGATGAGGCACGCCGCCAGACAAACCAGATAGCAGACTACCTTCGCCGCCATGGCCCCTTCGAGCCTCACCGCCTCCCATTAGAGGAGATGGAATACACCACAATGCCCCAGGTGATGAAGAGGCTGGAGGGCAGGTTCGAGAACTTCTAGGGACTTTGGGTTTGAAAAGGCTTTTGCTCGGCACCGATAACCAGGCCAAGTTAAGGGAATACCGAGGCCTTCTCCTCGGTATTCCCTTTGTGATAACCACCTTAAGGGATGAGGGGATTGAAGCCAGGGTCAAAGAGAGCGGGACAACAATGGAGGAGAACGCTACCATGAAGGCTACTACCTATGCCACCATGAGCGGGCTCCTCACCCTCGCCGATGATTCCGGGCTTGAGGTCGATGCACTTGGAGGAGAGCCAGGGGTGTTATCAGCCCGCTATGCCGGGGATTTCGCCTCAGACAGGGAGCGGATCGATTATCTCCTGGCAAGAATGGAGAGGGTTCCATGGGAGAGAAGAGGAGCTCGATTTCGGTGCATCATCGCAATTGCATCGCCATCAGATGATGTCGAGCTGTGCCAGGGGGAATGCCAGGGCGTTATTGCCTTTGACCCAAAGGGCGGAAATGGGTTTGGCTATGACCCTGTCTTCTACCTCCCTGACTTGGGGAGGACTATGGCTGAGTTAACCATGGAGGAGAAGAACCGGATCAGCCACAGGGGGATGGCAGCGTGGAGGGCACGCCAGGTGCTGGGGCAGCTTGGCAGGTGAAACATTCTGTGATAAGCTGCTATAATGGTTCGCTTGGCAGTTGAATTAAAAATTAAAAAAGGAGAAGCACATGCCAACTAGAGAGATATTCTGGAATATCGGGTCTTACGGGTTCATCCTGTACTGGCTGCTTATACCTATATTCCTGGTGCTTGTCTATGGGGTAAGTCGCAGGATTAAATTATGGCTCGTTGGGAGGCCTGCTGACATTTTCCCTGACCTCCAGAATGTTAGAATGATAGCCGATTTAATTCCTGACCCGCGTGATATAGCAAGAAGAGTATCTGAAAAACTCCCCGGTCTCTGGGGGAGACTATGGTCGTTTGTTAAGACCAGCATTGTTGACGGATTTCTTCAGCTCCGTTTCCTAAGAGACCTTTACCCTGGAATAATCCACTTCCTTATCTTCTGGGGATGCATAGTATTCCTTCTCGGAGCACTTATAGACTTCATAACCCACTATGCTGTAAGAGGGGCTGTTGATAGCGAGATCCTTCACGGGCTCTGGGGGGGGCAGTATCTGAGCTTGTCCCTGGCTGTGGATATATTCGGCATAATTGTGCTCATCGGGTTGGCTATTGCCACATACCGAAGATACATTCAGAGACCTGATAGGCTTGACAATAAGCCTGAGAATGCCATTGCCCTTATATTTATAGCCGTAATCGTACTCACCGGATTCCTCATCGAGGGGCTCCGTATCGCATACTTCACCCAAAACCCTGCCGAATACGCTCTACTATATCCAGCATTGGGCCTTTATAACCCTTCCTGGGCAGCATTCTCGCCTGGGGGATGGGTGGTGGCATGGATATTCCACAGCGTTTCCTCGCCACTCTTGCTTAATCTACACGCTGGCTTCTGGTGGTTCCATATTGTGGTGGTCATAGGTGCTATCAGCTACTATGCCATCACATTCGCCTCCCTTTCACATATCGTTGTCGCCCCGTTTAATGTGCTCTTCCGCTCCATGCGCCCAAAGGGTGCCCTCTCTAAAATAGACATTGAGGAGGCGGAGACATTCGGGGTGTCCAGCATCGATGGCTTTACCTGGAAGCAGATAATGGACCTCGACTCCTGCACCGGATGTGGACGCTGTCAGGATAACTGCCCGGCATACCTTTCAGGTAAACCCCTCTCCCCAAAGAAGCTGATCCAGGACCTCAAGGCCCACTGGCTTGAGGTCGCACGCACCCAGGCACTCGAGACAACCGATGGTGGAAGCCCGGAGGTCTCACTCATCGGCGATGTCATAACTGAAGATATGATCTGGGCATGCACCACTTGCCGTTCCTGCCAGGAGCAATGCCCGGTGTTTGTGGAGCATATCGATAAGATAATTGATATGAGAAGGAGCCTTGTCCTGGAGCAGGCGGTCATGCCTGAGACCGCCGAGACGGCCCTGAAAAGCCTGGAGGCGAGGGGCCACCCCTGGAGGGGGACAATGGCCTCAAGGACTGACTGGGCTGAGGGGCTTGATGTGAAGCTCATGAGTGATGATAGCGATGTTGAATACCTCTACTGGGTTGGGTGCACCGCAGCCCTTGTTGACCAAAATATGAAGACTGCTGCCGCAATGGCGAGAATCCTCAAGGCGGCGGGGATCAAATTCGCTATCCTCGGCCCTGAGGAGAGCTGCTGCGGCGACCCGGCAAGGAGAATAGGGAATGAATACCTCTACCAGATGCAGGTGGAGCGGAATATAGAGATACTCAAAGGCTACAATGTGAAGAGGATCGTTACC
>DAOWNJ010000025.1 GCA_030642645.1 Dehalococcoidia bacterium
AATCAGCTACTAAACCAGTTTCGGCAGACACAGAAGATGATGAAGCAGGTGGGGAAGGGGCGGGGGCTACCCCCTTTGTTTAAGGCTCAATCGAGGTAGTCCTTTAGCTTCTTGGAACGGCTGGGGTGGCGTAGCTTCCTCAGGGCCTTCGCCTCGATCTGACGGATGCGTTCCCTTGTGACACCGAACTCCTTTCCTACCTCCTCAAGTGTCCTTGCTCTCCCATCCTCGATCCCAAATCTGAGCTGAAGCACCCTTCTCTCCCTGGGACTCAGGGTGGAGAGAACCTCATCTATCTGCTCCCTTAATAGCTGGTAGGAGGCGACATCGGCAGGAGGTACGGCATGCCGATCCTCTATGAAGTCTCCGAGGTGGCTGTTCTCCTCCTCCCCGATCGGTGTCTCCAGTGATACCGGCTCCTGTGATATCTTCATTACCTCCCTCACCTTCTCAGGTGATATCTCCATCCCCTCTGATAGCTCCTCGCTGGTGGGCTCATGCCCATACTCCTGGACAAGATGGCGGCTTGTGCGAAGGAGCTTGTTTATCGTCTCCACCATATGAACCGGGATGCGGATGGTTCTTGCCTGATCGGCTATCGCCCTTGTTATCGCCTGCCTTATCCACCAGGTTGCATAGGTGCTGAACTTGTATCCCCTTCGATAATCAAACTTCTCCACCGCCTTTATGAGACCTATATTCCCCTCCTGGACGAGGTCGAGGAGGCTCATCCCCCTCCCCATATACTTCTTGGCGACGCTCACCACAAGCCGAAGGTTGGCCTCGGTGAGGTGGTCGTTGGCCCTCTCCCCCTCATGCTTCACCCTCCTGAGGTGTGCCCTCAGGCTATCCTCATAACCATCGATGGAGGCCAAAAATTCGGTGGAATCGAGCAGGTCACCCAGCTCGGAGAGCGAGATGTCCTCTCTCAGGATATTGAATATCGCCGGCGGGAGGAGGCGGGTGTCAAGGGATAGCTTTCGAATCATCTCCATGGCCCCATCAGGGGTTATCTCCATCCTCTTGGCGATGGCAGTCATGAGTTCCTGGTCAAACACACCATCGAGGGTGGCGCGAAGGGTCGGGTCATGGACTATCTTGCCCAGGCTCAGGGGAGTGGGAAGGGATAGCTCCTCGGACAGGGAACCGATGAGCTCAGACGCGTGGTAGATGTTCTCCAGAAGGGTGAGGACTATATCTCGGGCTTTGGGGTTCTTTCCCTCCCTATTAAACCACCCCTCCTCGATGCCATTTATATACTTGCCTTCCTCTATCCTCATGGCGAGGGCCCTTTCCTCATTAGCGGTAAGCAGGTGCATCCGCCCGATCTCCAGAAGATACATCCTGACAGGGTCCTCGACTAACTCCTGATCCTCAGGCTTCAGCTTCGGCTCCAGCCATTCTATGTTGTGTTCCTCGGCAGCTATCTCTTCGTCTGGTGGATGGATATCGTGAAGACTACCCTCGATATTTTCTGAATGCAGCTTCCCTTCCATTTCAACCCCCATATCGGGTATCATCCCCTTGTTCTTCCTTGCCACCCTCTCTTCTCCTCACTGAATATCTCCTTTAGCTCTTTTGAGACCTCGATTAGCTGCTCCTCAAACTGAGAAGGCTCCTCAACGCTGCATCCAGAGAAAAGGAGCTCCCCCTGTTCCTTTATTAGACCCCTCAGCATCCGCTCCCTGAGGCGGCGGATGCAGTCGGAGAGGGCCACCCCCGTCTCCCTCTCGCTTGCCGGGGGGAGTTCCTTATAGATGAGCGAATCGAGGTGCTCATGTAGGCTCTGGTTAAGGGCCTGGTGGATGCCATCTATATCCGGATAGCGTTGCCAGGCTGAGAATACCTCCCGGTTCTCGATACGCTCGAAGTAGTCTTGTGATAGACCCCCCCCAAGTCCCCTCAACTCTGGATGCTGGAGGAAGAGCGAGAGGCAGTGCTCCTCTAGGGGGTCGCCGGTGATGGGGGGGGTAGCATCGGCCTGTTCCCTACCCGTGCCTTTAGGGCGAGGCCTCCTTATAGCACTATCTACGGTTCGCTCATCAACCCTTATCAACCCTGCAATTCTCTGGATGTAGTGTGCCCTCAGTATTGGATCGGGCATGGCCTGGATATAGGGGCCAAGCCTCTCAACCACAGCCGACTTATCCCTGGGGTCTCGTGGATCGAGATTTGAGGTAACAGCATTGAAAACGAAGTCAGCCCAGGGGAGGGCCTCATCCACCATCCTCTTCCACCCCTCTGGGTCTTCCCTTATGAGCTCATCGGGGTCCTTCCCCGGTGGCATCCCTATGACCCTGACATCGGCCTCCTGGGCAACATATTTCCCTGAGCGGCGCTGGGTTGCATGCCATACAGAGTCAAGCTCTCTCAGTGTTGCTTCCCTTCCGGCAACATCGGCATCCAGGGCCATAACGATATCCTTTGCATAGTGCTTGATAGCTGATGCCTGCCTTTCCCCGAGGGATGTCCCCATGGAGGCGACCACATTTGTTATGCCATGTTGATGTGCGGTGAGGACATCCATATACCCCTCAACGATGATGGCCAGCTTCTCCCTCCTGATTGCTACCCTGGCCCGATCGAGCCCGTATAATATGGCGCTCTTATCGAATATCTCTGTCTTTGGGGAGTTGAGGTATTTAGGGGTTACCTCATCAAGGGCCCTTGCCCCAAAGCCACATGTTCTGCCATGAGCATCATTGATCGGGAACATGAGGCGACCTCTGAAGAGGTCGTAGCCACTGCCAACCTCCTTCTGAGCCAGTAGTCCCGCCATCATCATCTCATCCTCGTGGTAGCCCCTCCCCCCCAAATATTTTCGGAGCGAATCCCAGTCAGGAAGGCTGAAGCCAAGCTGGAACTCCTCGATCGTCTTTCTGGAGATTCCCCTCCCCTCAAGATAGTTTCGGGCAAATTCAGCATCCGGGGAGGCGAGGAGGAGGTTATGATAGAAGTTTCTTGCTGCCTCATTTGCCTCGTAAAGTCTCTCAAACTCCTTCTCCTCCCTGGGGGCAAGGGGAACCCCTGCCCGATCAGCGAGGATGCGAAGCGCCTCCCCGAAGTCGACATTTTCCTTTTTCATAATGAAGGAGAATATATCGCCACCTGTTGCACACGCCCCGAAGCATCGCCAGCTCCCCCTCTCGGGGAAGACAAAGAATGAGGGGGTCTTCTCGGAGTGAAAAGGACAGAGGGCCCTGAAGCTTCGTCCCGATTTTTTAAGTCCCGGGACATAATCCGAGACGAGCTCAACTATATCTATCCTTTCCTTCATCTCATCGATGACGCTCATATTTTGATTCCCTCAGCCATCCTCATTGCATACTGGTCGGTCATCCCTGCGATGTAATCTGTAACCCTCCTCTCCACATCCTCCTCCCCTATATTATACTCCTTTGGCAACAAATCCGTATGCTTGGTGAAATAGTGGTAGAGGAGTCTCACTATTTCTCTTGCCCTCTGGGCCTCCTCCTGGGCTGAGCGCACATTATAAACCCTCTCAAAGAGAAAGTCTCGAAGCGTGTTTGCCGCCTCAAGGACCTCTGGGCTCATCCCGATTGAGGGGCTGGGGCCGTCACCGGTCGCCGCCCAGGAATAAGCGATAATGTCGCAGACAAGGGTATTGATCCTCTCAGAATGGGAATTCCCCAAAACAGTAATGGCTGGCTTGGGCAGGTCGTCCTCGGTGATGATATTTGCCCTTATAGCATCCCCGATGTCATGGTTTATATAGGCGACGACATCTGCTATCTTCACCACCTGCCCCTCAAGGGTCCCAACATTCCCCCACCCCACGCCGAATATATCCACCCTTGTCTTTGAGTGACTGAGGATACCCTCCCTGACCTCCCAGGTGAGGTTCAGTCCCTCCCCGCCCTTCTCCAGGACATCGACAACCCTCAGGCTCTGCTCATTGTGCCTGAAACCCGGGGGGTAGAGCTCATTGAGGACCTCCTCCCCGATATGCCCGAAGGGGGTATGGCCCAGGTCATGACCAAGGGCTATGGCCTCGGTGAGGTCCTCGTTCAGATTCAGTGCCCTCGATATGGTTCTGGCGATCTGAGATACCTCAAGGGTATGGGTGAGCCTGGTAACATAGTGATCACCTGAGGGGGCGATGAACACCTGTGTCTTATGCTTGAGGCGTCGAAATGCATTACAGTGGATTATGCGGTCCCGGTCCCGCTGAAATGCAGTTCTCACAGGGCAGGGGGGCTCCTGCCTGAGCCTCCCACGAGAAAGTCGGCTCCTTGTGGCATGGGGGGAAAGCCTCTCCTCCCTCTCCTCTAGTCTTTGACGAACATCATGGAGCATTATTTACTTGTCTCGCTCGGCGACCCCCAGGGCTGCGTGGGCGGCGGCAAGCCGAGCTACAGGGACCCTGAAGGGGGAGCAGCTTACATAATCTAGGCCAACCTGGTGACAGAATTCTATGCTTGATGGGTCACCACCGTGCTCACCACAGATGCCTATCTTCAGTTCAGGCCTTGTCTTTCGACCAAGCTCTACCCCCGTCTTGATCAACTCCCCCACCCCCCTCCTGTCGAGCACCTGAAACGGGTTCTGGGGCAGGATGCCACGCTCAACATACTGAAGGAGGAACTTCCCCTCGGCATCGTCACGGCTACAGCCGAAGGTGGTCTGGGTGAGGTCGTTTGTGCCAAAACTGAAGAATTCAGCGTAAGTGGCGACCTCGTCTGCAGTGAGCGCAGCGCGAGGGATCTCGATCATAGTCCCGACCTTACAGGGGATGGTGAAACCGAACTCAGACTCAACCTCCCTTGCCACCCCTTCCAGCTCGTCCCTGATCACCTTGATCTCGTTTGCATGGCTCACCAGGGGGACCATAATCTCGGGATGGACATCTATACCCTCTCTCATCAGCTCTCCGCAAGCGGTGAGGATAGCATGAAGCTGCATCTTATAGATATCCTCAAACATAATACCCAGGCGGCACCCCCTGAGACCAAGCATGGGGTTCATCTCGCGCATGCTATCGACAGAACGAAGCAGCTTCTCCCTCTCGGCTAGCTTTGTGGGGTCATCCCCCTTGATTCGGAGCTCGGTTGTCTCCACAAGTAGCTCCTCGTAGCTGGGCAGGAACTCGTGGAGCGGTGGGTCAAGGAGCCTTATAACCACCGGCTTACCGGCCATCACCCTGAATATCCCCTTGAAGTCCTCCGTCTGGAACCTTACTAGGTCTTCAAGGGCCTTATGGTAATCATCCGATGCCTCCGAGGCCCCAAGGATCATCTTGTGGACAATGGGTAGGCGCTCCTCCTCAAAGAACATATGCTCTGTGCGGCAGAGTCCAATGCCCTCGCAACCAAACTCAAGCGCCTTGGCAGCGTCTCTGGGATAGTCAGCATTGGCCCATACCCCTAGCCTCCTCACCTCATCGGCCCAGCCAAGGAGGGTCAGGAGCTCAGCTTCTTTTGAGAAATCGGGGTCTACAGATGGGATACCTCCTCGGAAGACCTCCCCGGTTGTCCCATCGATGCTTATTACATCGTTTTCCCTGATAATCCCGCCATTTACCCTGAAGAAACGCCCCTCCAGGTCGATCTGGAGCGCCTCGCAGCCGGCAATACAGGGTTTGCCAAGCCCTCGGGCAACGACCGCGGCATGGCTTGTGGCCCCACCACGGCAGGTCAGGATGCCCTTGGCTTTCAACATCCCGTGAACATCATCCGGGGTGGTCTCAGGGCGGACAAGGATGACGCTTTCACCTCCCGATGCCATCTCCTCTGCCCGGTCGGGATCGAATACCGCCTTCCCACTTGCCGCACCCGGGGAGGCATTAAGCCCCTTAGCCAGAAGACCATCCCGATTCTTGATCTCCTCCTTTGCCTTTTCGTCAAACCTTGGGAGCAAAAGTTGAGAAACCTGGCCTGGCTCAATGCGCCCGATCGCCTCCTCCTTGGTGATGAGGCCCTCATTCACCATATCAACCGCTATCTTCAGGGCTGCCTTTGCTGTGCGCTTGCCAGTCCTGGTCTGTAGCATATACAGCTTCCTCCGCTCGACGGTGAACTCGAAGTCCTGAATATCCCGGTAGTGAGTCTCGAGCTTGTCTGCTATCCGGGAGAGCTCCCCATAGATATCGGGCATCTCGTCCTTCAGGTCTATGACATTATGCGGTGTGCGGATCCCAGCCACAACATCCTCCCCCTGCGCATTGGCAAGGTATTCGCCATAAAGGAGTCTCTCCCCGGTGGCCGGGTCGCGGGTGAAGACCACCCCGGTCCCGCTATCATTTCCCATGTTTCCGAAGACCATGCTAACCACGCTGACCGCTGTTCCCAGGTCATGGGGGATGTTGTTGAAGTTTCGATAGCTTATAGCTCTTCTGCTGTTCCAGCTCTCAAACACCGCATTTATCGCCAGCATGAGTTGCTTCTTAGGGTCATCCGGAAAGGCCTTCCCTGTCTCCCTTTCCACCAGCCCCTTGAACTCAGAGGCAATCTCTTTGAGGTTATCAGCATCAAGGTCGGTATCCAGTTTTGCCCCCACCTTTTGCTTGAATCGGTCAAATATCTCATCAAATCCTTCAACATTGAGCGCGATCTTCCCGAACATCTGAATAAAGCGGCGGTAGATATCGTAGGCGAAGCGTTCGTCGCCCGTCAGTTTGATTATTCCCCTCATGGTCTCATCGTTCAGACCGAGATTCAGGACGGTATCCATCATCCCGGGCATGGAGAACTTGGCTCCGGAGCGGACGGAGACAAGCAGTGGTTTTTGGGGGTCACCGAAGCCCTTTCCTGTTTCCGTTTCTATCCTGTGAAGGGCCACCAGGGCCTGCTCCCACATAGCCGGAGGAAAGTCCTTATCTCTAGCATAGTACTCCCTACAGGCCTCGGTAGTGATGGTGAACCCGGGTGGAACCGGCAAGCCCGCATTGGTCATCTCACAGAGCCCTGCCCCCTTGCCCCCGAGAAGGTCTCTCATCTCGGCATTTCCCTCGGGGAAGAGATAAACCCACTTCCTGGTCTCAGCCATCCTGAAAAACCTCCTTATTTTATCATCTATACCGACCTGGCTTATTGGCCGACAGGTATCTGCCCCCAGTCTATCTTCTCCGGCTCCTTCGCCAGGTTCTTCTCACGGGCCATCTCCCTCACCGCCAGGATGGTGGTGTTGACCTCCGGGGTGAGGAGAACCCAGTCGTCCCCTGATGGGATCCAGTAGGGGGAGCTTATACGAACGGCCTTGAGCTCCTTTTTGTTCAGGTAGATACCAAGCTTCTCTTGCATCCTAGGAGACCTCCTTTTATTATTATGACCCCCCGAGCCTGGCCAGGACCTCATTGATGACCTCGTCTGGGGTTGAGGTTCCGGTGGTAACCCCGATCCTCATTCGATTCTGAAGCCAGGCGGGGTCGATCTCTTCCGCCGTCTCTATAAGGTGTGTCTCAACATACCCTGAGCACAGCTCTGCAAGGCGCTGTGTATTGGCGCTATTATATCCTCCTACAACCACCATTAGCTCCACTCGTCTAGCCAGTTCCAGGGCTGAGGCCTGCCTCCGTCTTGTGGCATCGCATATTGTGTTTATGATGCGTAGCTCCGATGCCTTATGGATAACGGAGTCGGTAAGCACCTTTATGAAATTGGCAAATCCCGCTGGGCTCTGGGTTGTCTGGGAGAGGATGCCTATATGGGGAGGCAGTTTTTCAATGTCCAGCTCCCCATCAAGGGTGGCGATCCCATTCCCCCCAGCCCATCCCAAGACCCCCTCCACCTCCTGGTGGCCAGCATCACCAAAGATTATAACAAAGAATCCCGCATTCGCCAGTCTCCTGGCAGCATTTTGAGCTCTCCTCACGAATGGGCAGGTGGTGTCGATCAGTTGAAGTCGGCGAGCGCTTATCTCATCTAGAACCGCCGGGCCAACTCCATGGGAGGCGATGGCCACTGTAGTGCCCTGAAGCTCGTCCAGATTCTCCACCACTTTAACACCACACCGGGAAAGCCTCTCGACCACCTGTTCATTATGCACTGCTGCACCAAGGGTTTCCACCATACTGTGTTTGCGAGCGGCCTTCTCAAGCATATCGATTGCCCGTCTCACACCGAAGCAGAACCCCATCTCGGAGGCCTTTTCAATCTCCCCTTTCATTCCCATATACCCCGCGATAGCCTGGGGGGAGGAGCTCGGCGATGTGCTCCATAATAGAATCGGTAACTACCCTCAGTCGGGCGCTTGAGAGCCTTCCATTGAGATGGGGGGGCTGGAATGGCTTTCCGATATTCACCACGATATTGGGGCGGCGAAGCACACCCATGACCCCATTGATCCCCTCACTCCCCGAGATCCCCACAGGGAGGATTGGGGCACCGCTTCTCATGGCGATGAGGGAGGCCCCATGGTAGCCCTGCTGAAGCCTATGGTCCGGGCTCCTAGTCCCCTCAGGGAACACCCCCAAGACAGAGCCATCATCAAGAACCCTCTGGGCCTGATTTATCGCCTCCCTATCGGGGAGGTTGCGGCGCACCCGTAGGACACCATAGACGCACATAACTGACCTCGAAAATATGGATGAGAACAGCTCCTCCTTGGCTAGAAAGGTGATCCTCCTTGGGATGCTGGCGGAAAGTAGCGGCGGGTCAGCGAGGTTGAGGTGGTTTGCCGCCACAATCAGGGGCCCATCTTTAGGGATGTTCTCCCTCCCCCTTACCTCCCAATGGGTGAGGGTGAGGAGCAGAAACTTCACCAGCATGGCAGAGCTCCAGTAGATGAAAGGCCTCACTCCACTATCCTCAGTATCTGGGCAACAACCTCCTCCAGCTCAACCCCATCGGTATCTATGATCCTGGCATCCGGCGCCGGGTAAAGGGGGGACATGGCCCTCTCGCTATCTATCCGATCACGCCTCATAAGGTCAGAGAGGATGGTATCATAATCTGACGCCTCCCCAAGCTCAGCCAGCTCCTGATGGCGGCGCCGGGCCCTCTCCTGGGGGGAGGCAACAAGATAGACCTTGAAGTCAGCATTGGGGAGGACCACTGTGCCGATGTCGCGCCCAGCCATCACAACCCCCTCACTCACCATAGCCCGCTGCTTTGCCACCATTGCCTTTCTCACCCCGGCGACCATTGAGGCAAGGGAGACATTGGCCTCCACCTGTGGTTTTCGCACCTCAGCGGTAACATCCTTGCCATCAACGAGGACTCTATCCTTAAGCTCGATCTCTGTCTCCAGAGCGAGCTTTGTGAGCCCCTGTTCATCCTCGAGGTTGACCCCTAGCTTGAGCGCCTTCCAGGTCAGGGCGCGGTACATAATGCCCGTGTCTATGAACCGATAACCAAGCCTCTGGGCAAGGACCCTGCCCACGCTAGTCTTCCCCACCGCAACCGCACCATCTATGGCGATTGTCTTTGCCCTTGACATGCCCTCTCCAGAGACTAGATTATATCCCATGAATGATGATAAAGCAATTATGGCGGTGCTCTAGCCCAGCAGGAACAGGCTAGCGGCCATTACCAGCATGCCAGCCCCCACCCCTATGATCACGAGGTGCTCCTGACCATATCGATGAGCGAGGGGGAGTATCTCGTCCAGACTTATATAGATCATTATGCCTGCTACGAAGGCAAGGAGGCTTGATAGGAGCGTGGGGGTCAGGAAAGAAAACAGTATGCCGTAGCCGATGATAGCGCCCACAGGCTCGGCTAACCCCGATAGGAACGAATACAGAAAGGCCCTGCGGCGACTGCCTGTGGCATAGAATATAGGCACCGATACCGAAATGCCCTCAGGGATATTATGAATGGCAATGGCAACAGCTATCATTATCCCGAAGGATACATCCCCGGTAGCGGCGCAACTGAAGGTGACCATCCCCTCCGGGAAGTTGTGG
>DAOWNJ010000150.1 GCA_030642645.1 Dehalococcoidia bacterium
ACCCGCCCTGAGGGCCATGAATAGCTCATCCTCATCCTCATTGGTTGAAATCACAATGACCGGCACTGCTGGGGATTGTTGCTTGACCTGGCGCACAAGCTCCAACCCGTTCTCGGAGAAGCATCGTGGGGCGAAGACCACCACCTCTGGCGATAGCTCCTGGAGTTGAGAGAAGGCATCCTCATACCCTCTGGCCTCGCCAATAACCTCGATATCCTCCTCCCCGGATAGCGCCGCTCGGATACCATCCCGATAGAGGACATAGGTATCAATCAGGAAGACCCTTATCCTCTCCACCAACCAGTTTCCCTTCATTGCATTATACCAGTTATACTTACGGATAGGTCAATAGTACCTCCGAACCAAGAGGTAGTCCTAGACTTGGGGATATTCAGGGGGTTATGGAGCCCGTTCTTGGCCTGAGGAGCATCTTTTTGAACTCTGCTGGGTTTCGGGACCGGATGAGGGCCTGTTCGTGGTTGATGAGCCCCTTGTAGCAAAGATTGAGGATGGCCTGATCCATCGTTTGCATCCCAAGTTGTGAGCTCGTCTGGATGACGGTCTCCATCTGGTGGGTCTTAACCTCCCTGATAAGGTTACGAATAGCACTGTTGACCAGCATCACCTCAACAGCGACGACCCGACCCTGACCATCAATCCTGGGCAGCAATGTCTGATATAAGACCCCCTCCAGCGTGATAGCGAGCTGGACCCGCGCCTGCTGTTGGTGGTGTGGTGGGAATAGGTCAATTATCCGATCAATGGCCTGAGGGGCACTGGGGGCATGAAGGGTGGCAAGAACAAGTTGCCCCATCTCAGCAGCGGTGAGTGCCGCGGCAACCGTCTCCAGGTCTCGCATCTCCCCTACCAGGATGACATCAGGGTCCTGGCGCAGGGCATGCTTCACCGCAGTTGCGAAAGAAAGGGTATCTGTTCCCACCTCCCTCTGCGAGATAAGGCACTTCTTGTTCTCATATTGAAACTCGATCGGGTCCTCAATGGTGATTATATGACGGCGCTCCCTATTATTCAGATACTCGATCATAGCAGCAAGTGTTGTCGATTTGCCGCTACCTGTCGGGCCGGTAACCACAACCAACCCATGCTCCTTCATTGCGAGGGTCTTGCAGGCCTCAGGAAGCCCAAGCTCCTCGATACCAGGAGCCTTAGCCTGTATAAGGCGAAAGGAGAGTTTTGGCGTGTCCCTCTGAAGGGAGGCATTTACCCGAAAACGCCCCAGCCCCGGAACGCTGTAGGCGAAGTCAAGCTCACGCTCTCTTTCAAATATCTCCTGCTGCCCCTTAGTGGTTACCCTGATGAGGGCTTGCTCCACATCCTCGGGGATTAGATTTGGCAAACCATCCAGATTAGCAAGGCAACCATCAATTCGAAGAATAGGGGGACTGGGGACAGAGAGGTGAAGGTCTGATGCCCCCCTTTCTATCATTACCCGAAGAAGCTCTTCAATACCCATCTAATCTTAATCTACCTAATTATATTTTATTCAACTAAATTATAATATAAGAGGCAGCTTTTAAACTATAGTATAAGAAATGACCCATTTAGTCAATACCTTAACATCCCCAAATAGTACTACCAGACCTCCTCAAAGGCCCATGAGGTCTTCTATTTGTGATAATATCCGGTCCACCTCGCTTTCGGAGATGGCGCACTCCCTGGCAATATCCGCCGGCCTCTCCATTCTTCCAGTGATAAACCCATTCCGAAGCAGGTATATCTCCTGCTCCCCTGGTCCGATGCCCATCCCATCAAGCTCGATGAGCTGGACTATCTCCTCATACTCCCTGG
>DAOWNJ010000079.1 GCA_030642645.1 Dehalococcoidia bacterium
CCGACAATGATGAAGCTTTCTCGCCATGAAAACCGCTCGATAAGGCTCACCGCCACCAGGACCATGAGGCTTATCCCAAGCCCGGACCCGGCGGAAACGATCCCTGTTGCCGTTCCCCCCCTCCTGGTAAACCACTTCCTGGTTGTTGAAAGGCTGGGGACCATATAGCACAAAGATACCCCTACAAGTCCTATAACCCCGTAGAAGATATAGAGGTGCCAAAGCTGGCTTGTGAGGCTGGTGAGGGTGAGGGCGACTATGATGAAAAGCCCCCCGATCGCCATCAATATCCTTGGGCCAAACCTGTCGGTAAGTATCCCAGCAATGGGGGCGGCAATGACGTAAAGCCACATATGGATGCTATAGGCTGCAGATAGCTCCGTCCTTGTCCACCCAAACTCATCCAGGAGGGTGGGCATGAAGGCAGAGAAGCTGTAGCGGGCGCCGGCGGCGCAGAATGCACAGATAAAACCGGCAAGGACTATCCACCACCCCCAGAAGATGGGAGTCCTTCTCATTATGCCTCTTTCAAAAAATTAGGGCAGAGAGGTGTCCTCTGCCCTAGGCTGTCTGGTTGCATCAATTCATGGGGAAGGATTTGCTAACGCCGCCGAGCGCAATTTAATCTCATCCCCTTCACGCTCGATCAGGACGGTATCCCCGTCATGGAATTTGCCCAGGAGGAGACCTTCGGAGAGCGGGTCTTCGATCATGTCCTGAATGACGCGCCTAAGTGGCCTGGCCCCGAAGACCTGGTCATATCCCTTCTCCCCGATAAAGTCCTTTGCCTCATCGGTAACTTCCAGCTTTACATCCTTCTCGGTAAGCTCCTTTGCTACCTCGTTGAGCATTAGATCGACGATCTGCCTTATATGTTCCTTGGAAAGGGCATGGAAGACCACCACCCCATCAATTCGGTTGAGGAACTCAGGGCGGAAAGTCTTCTTCAGCT
The DNA here is from genome assembly GCA_030642645.1 of Dehalococcoidia bacterium. GTDB lineage: Bacteria > Chloroflexota > Dehalococcoidia > E44-bin15 > DAOWNJ01 > DAOWNJ01. The sequence goes on from DAOWNJ010000079.1 coordinate 953, forward strand.
CACCAATGACCTTCTCCTTCATCTTCTCATAGGATTGCTGCTGGCTCTTCTGTTCATCGGTCGTGGTGACGAACCCCATTGTGGTATCCCTCTTGATGAGTTCAGCGCCGACGTTTGAGGTCATCACGATGATGGTATTTCGGAAATCTACCTTCCTCCCCTTGGCATCGGTGAGGTGGCCATCATCGAATATCTGGAGAAGCATATTGAATACATCCGGGTGTGCCTTCTCGATCTCATCGAGGAGGATGGTGGTAAAGGACCTCCTCCTCACCGCCTCGGTGAGCTGTCCCCCTTCATCATAGCCAACATACCCCGGGGGGGCACCAACGAGACGGGCAATGCTGTGGCGCTCCATGAATTCAGACATATCGAGGCGGATCAGGGCATCATCGCTGCCAAACATGAACTCTGCCAAGGCCCTTACAAGCTCTGTCTTGCCAACACCGGTTGGTCCCAGGAAGACGAAGCTCCCGATAGGGTGCCTCGGATCCTTAAGTCCTGTTCTAGCACGCCTCACTGCCCTGGATATGGTTGTGATTGCCTCATCCTGTGCCACGATGCGCTTATGCAGGGCCTCCTCCATATGCAGAAGCCTTTCGGTCTCATCGCTGGCAAGGCGGGTTACCGGGATACCGGTCCACATGCTCACAACCTCGGCGATATTCTCGGCGGTGAGCACCGTCCTTTGCTCGACCTCCGCCCCCCGCCAATCATGCTCCATCTCCTCTATCGTCCCGACGAGGTGTTCCTCCCTTTCCTTTAGCTCTAGGGCATACTCATACTGCTGGGTGGAGATGGCCTCCTCCTTATCCTTCCTCACCGACTCCAGTGCCCTCATTGTCTCTTTAAGCCCTATCGGGGTTTGAACGCTCTTTATGTGCAGCCGAGATGCTGCCTCATCCACAAGGTCGATGGCCTTATCTGGAAGGAAGCGGTCAGCGATATACCTTGCCCCAAGGGAAGAGGCTGCTTTTATCGCCTCATCGCTTATCGTCACATTGTGGTGGTCCTCATAGCGTTCCTTGATGCCGTGGAGGATCTCTACTGTCTCCTCAATCGATGGCTCCTCAACCATGATCGGCTGGAATCTCCTCTCAAGTGCTGCGTCCCTCTCCACGTGCTTTCGATAGTCATTGTGGGTGGTGGCACCAATACACTGGATCTCTCCCCTCGCCAGGGATGGCTTGAGGATGCTCGAGGCATCGACTGCCCCCTCAGCGGCTCCAGCTCCAACGATGACGTGCATCTCATCGATAAAGAGGACGCAGTTTCCGGAGGTCTTTATCTCCTCAATTACCTTCTTCAGCCTCTCCTCAAACTCACCCCGGTACTTGGTTCCGGCAACCAGAAGGCCGACATCCAGCGTCACCAGCCTCTTGTTCTCAAGAGACCTTGGGACATCCCCGGCTGCGATGCGATGGGCAAGCCCTTCAACAATGGCGGTCTTACCCACCCCAGGCTCGCCGATGAGGGCCGGGTTGTTCTTTGTCCTCCGGCTCAGTATCTGAATAACCCTCTCGATCTCCCTCTCCCTTCCGATCACCGGGTCGAGCTTCCCAGCGCGAGCCATGGCGGTGAGGTCAACCCCGAGCTGGTCCAGGGTTTGGGTGCGGGATGTCGGGCGAGCCCCTGAGTGGGACTGAGGCATGTTCTGGGAGAGGATACGGGTTGTCTCAGTCCTGGCCTTCTCAAGAGTGATGCCGATGCTCTCAAGGACCCCAGCAGCAACCCCCTCCCCCTCCCTGAGAAGACCGAGGAGGAGGTGTTCGGTTCCAATGTAGTGCTGGTCCATTCTTCGGGCCTCGTCAACGGCAAGCTCGACCACCTTCTTGGCTCTGGGTGTAAGGCTCAGGCTCGCCTCCTTGCTTGGGGGGTGCTCACCATGCCCGATGATGAACTCAACCGCGGAGCGTATCTTCCCAAGGTCAGCCCCGAGGTTTACGAGGACCGTAGTACCAACCCCCTCCCCCTCCTTGACTAGGCCGAGGAGGATATGCTCGGTCCCGATGTAGTTATGGTTAAGACGTTGGGCCTCATCCTGTGCCAGGATGAGAACCTTCCTTGCTCGCTCTGAGAACTTCTCGAATCTGCTAGCCATCTTATCACTCCTGAAAGCCCTATTGCCCCTGTGCCTGCTTCAGGCTCAGCCTGAGGCGCCGCTCTCTCTGATCGATACCTAGTATCTTCATGGTGATGGTTTCCCCCTCGCCCACTACCTCCCGTGGGTGGGTGATGCGCTGATCGCTTAGCTCTGAGATGTGGACAAACCCCTCAGCCGACCCCTCAATGCGACAGAAGGCTCCGAAGCTTGAAAGCTTGGTTACCCTTCCCGTCACAAGCTGTCCAACACTATACCTCCCGGACACAGCCTGCCATTGGCGGGGCTGGGCGCGGCGAAGGCTGAGGAGCACCCTTCCTTGAGGGGCATCAACCTTGATAATGTATACCTCCGCCTCATCCCCGACCTTCGCTATCTGGTGTGGGTCGTCAACCCTTTCCCAGGAGAGCTCCCCTATTGGCACCAGCCCATCGACTCCACCTATATCGACGAAGACGCCAAAGCTGTGGATGCCCACCACCCTCCCTTTTCTGGTCTCACCCTCCTTGAGCTCCTCGAGAAGCTTTTCCCTCCGCCTCTCTTGAAGGTCATGCAGGGCAGAGCGCTCCGATAGGATGAGCCGGTTTCTCCTCCTGTTCAGCTCTATTACCTTTAGAAAGACCCTTCTCCCCAGCATCTCGCTAAGGGCCTCATTGCGATTACTCATGAGCTGTGAAGAGGGCACGAAGCCATAGACCCCGCTATAATCGACGATGACCCCACCCTTGTTGAAACCGACCACCTCGGCCTCGATGACCTCACCATCATTATAGCTGCGCTCTAGGGTTTGCCACCCCCTCTCCTCCTGGGCTCGGTCCGCGGATAATAGAAGCTGACCCTGCTTGTTCTCCCCTCCTATTACATACACCGTCATCTCATCCCCGACGGCAACCTCTGTGCCCTCCAGGGACTGCATCTCCTGAGGGGGGACGACCCCCTCGGACTTGCCACCTATATCCACCCATATGCCATCATGGTCTATGGATACGACAACACCATCCACTACATCCCCTTGGCGCAGGATATGGAATTGACGGACCTGACTTAAAAACTCCTCCATAACTGAAGGTGCTCCCTTCCTCTAGATTTTAGCACAAAGGCTCCCAAAAGAAAAGAGCCCAACCTATACGATTGAGCCCTTTAGCCTCCTGGCAATGACATATTTTCCGCACCCCAATCCGGGGCAGTATCGTCTGCGCTGGGGCGTTTCACTTCCGTGTTCGGGATGGTAACGGGTGGTTCCACCCCGCTAGAACCACCAAGAGGCTTTTTAACTATATCACATCATTATATTTAATGCAACATTAACATAGATAAATATGGCTAAAGCAAGGATCAAGAGAAGGGGCTGGTGAATGCGCTAGCCCCTTCTCCAACCCTCAGTAGGGATGGAGGCCTATCCTCCTCTGAACTTCAGGGTCCAAAATATCACATAACTGAGGTGTTATCATTTGTAAGCAAATTAAAAAAGGCCTGAATCATATGCAGACTCAGACCTTATTCCTTACTTGGTAGCGGGGGTTGGATTCGAACCAACGACCTCCGGGTTATGAGCCCGACGAGCTTCCACTGCTCTACCCCGCGGTTATAATCCAAAAATCAAGGTAATAGACTGAGACTGAGGCGAGTCAAGCCCTCGGCCATTAGTACAGCTAAGCTGAACATGTTGCCATGCTTACACCTGCTGCCTATCAAGGAGGTAGTCTTCCTCCGGCCTTACCAGCTCTAAGCTGTGGGAGATCTCATCTTGGGGAGGGCTTCGCACTTAGATGCTTTCAGCGCTTATCCCAACCAGACATAGCTACCCAGCGATGCTCCTGGCGGAACAACTGGCACACCAGAGGTCTGTCCCTCTCGGTCCTCTCGTACTAGAGAG
>DAOWNJ010000088.1 GCA_030642645.1 Dehalococcoidia bacterium
ATGTCCGCACCATTCTCCTTGGCAAACCGAATCACATCCTCTTTCACCCTAGTGTTATTCATAATTCAGCTTCCCGAATCCTTTAGAATAATCATCTGCGCACACAACATCGATCATAGAATCAATTCTAGCATGGTTCTCCACCAAACGCCATATCGTACTCAAGGGCAGTGTCAAATATTGCGTGTAAATTCTGAGAGGGGCTTGACAAAAGTACCGGTACTATTGTATATTCTGGGTTGGTTCAAGCCATGCAAACGTCATGGCACATGGTAAGAACGCGCATTCTTGGAGCTACTTGGTCTCGATCTAAAAACAGGTAGTGGAGCGAACTCTCGTTAGTTAAATAGTTCCCAAAATAAATAAGTAAGTAAAAGGCTTTCCGATCCACTTCTCCTAAAGGGTTATCCCACGGAGGGTGGACGAGAGGGTAATGCTAGAAATGGTATTGCCTCCCATGTTTGGAAAGGAGAAGCTGATGGCTTTGGGCTGTCATCAAATAGCGCCTACTTCTAATGAGGTGCTATTTTTTTATGCCTCTGTTTCCTCTGTTAGCTCTCCTGAGCGGTGCAACCGGACACCCAACACATCTCGTGAAAAAGTAAAGGTATGACTAGAATTCGATCTTGGGCAAGGCCTGATAGCATGAGCATAGTATTTATCGTGCTCAGCTTCCTCCTCCTATTCTTCATCTTTGCACCTATAATCAAGACATCGGTCTCGTCATCACCAAGCACGTTATGGAACACACTGCTTGAGCAGGATGTATACTCATCCATCCTGCTCACCATTTGGGCTGCCCTGATAGCAACGGCGATAGGGCTAGTCCTCGGTGTCCCCCTGGCCTACCTCCTGGCACGGCGCCAATTCTGGGGGAAGCGGTTTTTGGAAGGGCTCATCGACGTACCTATCGTCATCCCCCATTCCGCAGCCGGCATCGCTCTTCTCTTCGTGTTTGGCAAGCAATTCTTTTTAGGCAAGCTGTTCGGCCATGTAGGAATTACCTTCGTCGATGCTGTTGCCGGGGTAGTCATTGCCATGATGTTTGTCAGTGTTCCATTCCTTATCGACTCAGCGAGGGACGGCTTCAAGGCAGTAGATGTCAGACTAGAGAAAGTGGCTCGAAGCCTCGGTGCCTCGCCCTGGCGGACATTCTTTCGGGTTTCCCTACCGCTGGCATGGAGAAGCATCTTCTCAGGCGCAGTCATGATGTGGGCTAGAGGGTTAAGCGAGTTCGGCGCTGTGCTTATCCTTGCCTATTATGTTCCTTTCCTTAATAGCCATCCCGTTGTTGCCCCCATACTGGTCGCCGATCGCTTTGCCTCATTTGGACTGGACTATGCCCGACCAGTAGCAGTGCTAGTGATACTGATATCGCTCATCGCATTCATCACGCTCAGGACCATAGCCTTTAGAGGAGAACAAGCGTGATCGCAATAAAGGACCTGAAGGTCGATTTAGGGAGCTTCATGCTTCAGAACATTAACCTTGATATTAGGCCTGGTGAATACTTCATTACCCTTGGGCCCACCGGTGCGGGGAAGACAGTGCTCCTGGAGGCCATTGCCGGGCTCTACCCTATCCTTGAGGGAACGATCTCGGTTAATGGCAAGGATATCAGCAGGCTCAGCCCGGAGAAAAGGGGTATCGGCATTGTCTATCAAGACCAGGTCCTATTCCCGCACCTTTCGGTGAAGGAAAACATCGCCTTTGGGCTCAAGTCGATGAAATGCCCTAAGCGTGAGATCAAGCCCAAGGTAGATACCATGGTTGAGGTATTGGGCATCGCTCACTTACTTCAGAGAAACACGACTACTTTGAGCGGTGGAGAGAAGCAAAAGGTAGCTCTGGCCCGGGCGCTGGTCACTGAACCTGCGGTGCTTTTGCTTGATGAGCCTTTAAGTGCCATGGATCCTGAGACCAGGGAGGAAATGCAGCGGGAGTTGGCCGAAATGCACCGCCATTTGAATGTGACTATCATTCACGTTACTCACGACTTTGAGGAGGCCGTAGCCCTGGGGCATCGTGTGGCTGTGCTGAACGATGGGCAGATAGTCCAGGTGGGAACGCCTGAGGATGTACTGCGGCAACCGAACTCAGAGTTCGTCGCTCACTTCGCCTTATCCCGAAATATCTTCCCAGGCGAGGCCAGCAATGCTAATAATAATGGCTACGCCCTTGTCGACACCGATGGCATCAAGCTGATGACAGTAACAGACTTGAGAGGTAAGGTGCACCTTTCGCTTCGACCTGAGGATATCTTAATCTCCAGGGAGCCTCTCCGGTCCACAGCGAGAAACTCTTTTGAAGGCACTATCACCGACATTGTCGATAGGGGGGCGGTGATGTTTGTCACAGTAAATGTGCCCCCGGACTTCGTTTGTCTGGTCACTCGGCAGGCCTTCGAGGAACTGGACTTAAGAAAGGGGGTGAAGGCCTGGGTTACCTTTAAGGCTTCGGCAATACATGTTTTTTGATATTGCGGGGCAGGCAAGATGACTGACACAGATTCAATAAATCAGGAGGTGAATGAAATGGTACTCAGTGCTCGTAATAGTCTGGCAGGGACAGTGAAGGACGTCAAGTTAGGAGAGGTTATGGCTGAGGTTGTTGTTAAGGTAGGTGAGAATGAAATCGTGGCTGCTATAACCAGGAGCTCGGCCGAGCGGCTGAACATCTCAGTGGGAGACCAGGTCTCTGCTGTGATCAAAGCCACTGAGGTGATGATTTCCAAATAGAGCCCAAAGGAATAGGAGTACCCCTATGGAGAGAGTGATCTATCAGCCTATAGGGATCATCCGTACAAAGTTCACTAAGAAAGAGGATACTCCCATCCAGGGCATCTTTGCCCAGGATGCTAGGGGCGAGGTAGAGGTATTCCCCGAATACACCGAGGGGCTAAAGGATATCGATGGATTTTCACATCTCATCCTCATCTATCACTTCCATTTATCGGAGGGATATTCACTGGTTGCCAAGCCCTTCTTGAGTGATGAGGAGAAAGGTGTTTTCTCAATCAGGCATTTCAAAAGGCCAAACCCCATTGGTTTATCTATCGTCAGGCTGGATCAAGTTAAAGGGAATATCCTGGAGATCAGTGAGGTCGATATCATCGACGGCACACCACTTCTCGATATAAAACCTTACGTTGACCAATTTGACAGCCGAGCTGAGGTGAAAAGCGGATGGGTGAGCAGTCCTCATCTAGACGGAATTCGGGACAAAACCTGGCAGTCATTGAAAGATGGGGGCTTCAAGTGGTGAGTAAAATAACTGGTGGATGTGATGTATGTAGGTTTTAAATCGGCAGGCATTCGAGGAATTGAACTTACGGGAGGAGGTGAAAGTCTGGACAACATTTAAGGCTTCGGCAATACATATTTTTTAGAAAGGAACTCTTCGATGAGAAACAGAGCAGCAATACTCATTTCGCTGGTATTATCTTTAATCCTGGTCTCAGCCCTGGTGGTCGGTTGTGATGAGGGAGAGGTTGCTCGAACAGAGACACTGAAGATATATCACGCTGGCAGCTTGTCGGTGCCCTTCAGCGAATTAGAGGCGGAGTTTGAGCAAAACCACCCTACTGTTGATGTCCTGCGCGAATCGGGTGGGAGTGCTAAGGTTATCAACAAGTCGATAACCAGAGAGCAAGCGGGCGAAAATCCCCCAGAGATAATTGCCTCTGCTGATTACAAGCTTATTCCCGACAGGCTTTATGAGCCAGGGTACGCCGATTGGAACATTATCTTTGCCAGGAACAAGATGGTGCTTTGCTACCGCGATGGTGCCCCTCACGCTGACGAGGTAGCAAGCGGCGATAGAACCTGGTATGACGTCCTGCGCAATGAGGATGTAACCTGGGGGCATAGCAATCCTGATGATGACCCCTGCGGCTATAGAACGCCTATGGTGATCCAGTTGGCGCAAAAGTATTACTACGATGAAGCGGCTAGCTTCGGTTTATCTCAAGACCCTGATGCCAACGGGCTATATGACGTCCTCATGCCGGGCAGCGAGCATGAGCGGGGAAGAGTTAGCCAGGGTAAAGAGACAGTAAGATCGAAATCGGTTGACCTTATTGCCCTGCTCCAGTCAGGTGATCTGGATTATGCCTTCGAGTATAGCTCCGTGGCTACCCAGCACGGCATTGGTTTCATCGAGTTGGATGACGCCATTAACCTCTCCCAAACAGGTGAAATCGGAACCACGGGCATAACCTACGAAGATTTCTACCAGAATGCATCCATAGAGATCATAAAAACGCCTGGCCCCCCTCCGACCTACGCCGCTAAAAAGGGCAAGCCGATCGTCTATGGCATAACCATCACCACGAATGCACCTAACGAGGAACTGGCGGCAGAGTTCATCGCTCTCCTGCTCTCCGAAAAGGGGCGAGAAGTGCTCGAGGTGAAAAACGGACAGCCCTGTATTGTCCCAGCAGTGTGTGACTATCCGGAAAAGCTGCCGACGCTAATAAAGGAGATGATTCC
>DAOWNJ010000070.1 GCA_030642645.1 Dehalococcoidia bacterium
CTCTATCTTAATCACATCGGCACCAAAATCGGCAAACATTTTGCCGCAGCGAGGCCCCGATATATACCAGCCAAGCTCCAAAACCTTTACATCAGATAAAACCTGCTCAGCCATTTCATCCTCCTTTTTGAGATTTGATGACATAATGAGACTGGTTTTTAAATGTTCACCTCCCTTCCAGCTATTTGCTTTGGGGGTTGACTCCCAAGGTGCACTAACACAGGCCCTTGGGAGTCAACCATCTCCTATACGCTTCGGTGATCCATTGCCTCAGATGCCTATATATGTATCGCCGATATGCCCTTCCTTTACCAGTCTCTCGTATTCCTCATCGGAGACGCCGAGAACCTTCTTATAGACATACTCGTTGTGCTCGCCTAGGCATGGTGCCTGGAATACCCTCGAAGGCGTCTTGCTCATGTGCCACACCGGCCCTGGGTACATATGGGTCCCGCACTCCCGATGGGTAAGCTCGACCGGCCACCCCCTCTCCTTCAGGTGGGGGTCATTAAAGGCATCCCTGGAGTTGAGGACCGCCCCGGCGGGCACACCCTCCCTCTGGAGAGTGTGCATCACTTCGTACTTGTCCCGCTGGCTTGTCCATTCCTCGATGAGCTTATCGAGATCATCCTGGTTCTTGAGGCGACTCAAGAAATCGGAGAACCTCTTCTCCTTGGTCCAATCTGGGTTCCCGATGGCTCGGCAGAAGCCCTCCCACTCCTCATCGGTTTGGATGGTGATGGCCACCCAGTGGTCCTCACCAGGGGGGGTCTCAAGGGATGGCTTTGCCCCTTTGCAGAGATAGACCCCCTGGACCGCTGTTGGGTGCCGATTACACATTGTCCCGCGGATGCGTCCGTTCATGGTATAGTCCATGAAGGCCTCCCCGAGGTGGGGGAGGAAGTTCTCGCACTGCCCCAGGTCAACCAGTTGCCCTCTTCCGGTCTTCTCACGGTGGTGGAGCCCCATCATCAGGGCGAACAGGGCGCTTGCCCCGGCGGCGGCGTCAGCATGGAAACAGGGGAGTATCCCAGACATGTCGTCGTTGTCATACCACCATGTCCAGCTATGTCCGGCAACGCTCTCGAATATCATCCCCAGCCCAGAGTAGTTTCGATATGGGCCGCTAAGGCCGTATCCCGGTGCACGAACATATACGAGGCGTGGGTTCACCTCGCTCAATGCCTCCCATGTTAGCCCGAGCTTGTCCATAACCTCGGGGGCATTGTTCTCGATGAAGCCATCTGAGACCTTAACAAGCCTCTTAAATAGCTCTATCCCCTCTGGCCTCTCAAGGTCCATAGTGCAGCTCAGCTTGCTCCTCTGTATTCCATTGAACATGGCGAAGCGGTCCCAGGGCCTCTCCCCGGGCTCTCCATCGGGGAAGCCGCTCCCTATAGTCCCCAGCATCTCCGCTATCTCACGGGTCGGCTTTGGGAAAATCCCCCTGGTGAGCCTTGGATAGCGCTGGAGCTGCTCCACCCTTATTACCTCAGCACCAAGCTCCCCAAGCATCGCGCCTGTCCACGGGAGGGCCCACACCATGGTTATATCTAGTACCCTTATACCTTCAAGTGGTAGCTTTGCCATTTCCTGACCTCCTTTAGATTACCCCTGCTTCCCTCAGCCTGACCAGGTCTTCCCTTGTATAGCCCAGCTTTCCATATACCTCCTCATTGTGCTGGCCCAACAGTGGGGCTGGCCTCTTTATCTCCCAGTTTGTCTCCGTCATGGTGAATGGCCTCCCCGGGTAGGTTAGTTTCCCAACCACCGGATGGTCTATCTCGGCAAATGCCCCCCTTTCGTTGTAGTGCCTGTCATTGAGCACATCCTCCATGGTATTTATGGCACCAACATTGAGCTTCACCGACCCGGCCATCTCGTGGAGCTCCTTCTTTGTTCGCTCGAGGAGCCAGGGGTAGAAGATGGCGTCGAACTCGTCCTTCTTTGTTGCGTCTAAAACATTGGAGAACTTCTCCATTAGCTCGGGCATCTCCATCATCGCGACGAGCTTAGGCCACCATCCAGGGTCGACGATCATATAAACCCAGCCGTCCTTGCAGGGGAAGCCGCCGGTTGGCAGCATGCCAAACGCCGTGGTCTCTCTCCCCACAGGGGCACCCTTATACTGGTAAGTGGGGTGCATGGTGAGCTGCCAGTTTACACATGACTGGAGGGCCTCCATGATTCCGAAGTCCACGACCTGACCGAAACCCTGGTGCTCGGCGACAAAAAGGGCAACCATGGTGGCGGCGGCGGCATAATTGCCGATGCCAAAGAGGGTGGTGTCATCCCCATACTTCACCGGCTCCCTGTCCGGCAGCCCCATCATATAAAGCGGCCCACCCATGCCTTCTGCGATGATGTCCGAGCCCTTATAGTCCTTATATGGGCCGCTCTGCCCGAAGTATGATATTCTGGTCATTATAAGCTTCGGGTTTATCTCCTCCAGGACCTCGTATCCCAGACCAAGCTCCTCCATTACCCCGGGTCCGAAGTTCTCGACCAGGATGTCTACATCCCTCATCAGCTCCTTGAAGATATTCCTCCCGGTGGCGGTCTTGAGGTTTAGGGTGATGCTTCTTTTATTAGTGTTCAGATGCAAGAAGATGCCGCTCTTCTCAGGATGGGGCTCATCATTAAGGAAGGGACCCATTCTCCTTGACGGGTCCCCCTCGCCAGGCCTCTCGATCTTGATGACATCGGCGCCAAAATCGGCAAGCATCTTGGTGCAATAAGGCCCCGCAAAGTGCTGAGTAAGATCAAGCACCTTCACATCAGATAGCGCTTGGTCAGCCATTTTATCCTCCTTAGCAACTACAAATGACCCACGCTCTTGAGAAAACCTCAGCCATACAATAGCCACCCCCTTTGTGACCAAGACCTATCAAACCTATTAAGGAAGATCAATCAAAGCACCAGAAGGCACACCTCCACTATAAGTATAAATTTTCTATGCCCTGCTATTTCTCTCCCCATATATTCTCAGGCATCGGGCCGGCCCAGGGATAAGGAGCATTCTTATCAAGGACGCCAATAGTTCCCTTCCCCGTTAGCTCGGCTACCTCATCCTCACTCATACCGATGACCTGCCTGAAGACATAATCATCGTGCTCACCAAGCATGCATGGAGGATTCAGGACACGCAAGGGCGTCTCCGAGAACTTCCATGGCCATCCAGGGTAGCGGAATGTCCCGATGTCGGCCTGTGTGATTGTCTGGAAGAATTCCCTGGCGTTTAGCTGTGGGTCCAGGTAGGTATCCCTCCAGTCCTGAACAGGCCCTGCTGGCACCCCCTTCTCCTGAAGCATGTAGAAGATCTCGAAGTTATCATGCAGCCTTGTCCACCCGCTGATGTGCTCATCCAGCTCATCGTGGTTCTTATATCGGCTCAAGACATCTGAGAACTTCTCGTCCTTTGTCCACTCCGGGTTCCCGAGGGCATCGCAGAAGCCCTTCCACTCCTCATCATTATTGATGGTGATATTTATCCACCTCTCCCCTCCGTAACGGGCGGTCTCCTCAGTCGGCTCTGGGCCGCGGCAAAGGTAGCAGCCCTGGACAACGGTTGGGTGGCGGTTCCCGATGGTCCTCGTGTCCCTCCCGTTCCAGGCAGCGTCCATATATATCTCCCCGAAGTGATGGAACATGCTCTCCATCTGAGCGTAATCCACCCACATCCCCTTCCCGGTCTTCTCGCGGCGGATCAGCCCCATAATAGCGCCGAAGAGAGCTGTCGGCCCTGTGGTGGAGTCCATATGGAAGCGAAAGACATTGTGGGCCGGGTGCTCCTCATCGGGATAGCCCCTCATCCAGTCGTGGCCGCCTATTGCCTCATGGAGGGCTCCCCAGCCAACATAGTTCATATATGGGCCGCTCCTCCCCCAGGATGGCATGTTGATGCAGATGAGGCGGGGGTTCCTCTCCATCATAACCTTAGGCCCTAATCCAAGGCTCTCCATGGCATGTGCGCTGTTGTTCTCCATGAATATGTCGGCTTTATCTACCAGCCTGAGCGCAACCTCCTTCCCCTCGGGGGTATCGATGTTGATGGCGCAACTGAGCCTGTTCCAGCCAATCCTGGCCCACATAGCGTCCCGGTTCCATGGCCTCTCACCCACTTTTCGCCCTGGACGACCTGCCCGACCGCCTGGCAAGTCAAGATCACCGGGGAAAGGCCACCTGGTGAACATCCGGTGAAAGTCGGGCATGTGCTGGGTGTTATCCACATGAATGACCTCGGCGCCAAGGCAACCCATGAGCCAGGTAGTGAATGGGGCAGCCCAGATAACCGATAGATCAACCACCCTTATCCCTTCAAGCGGTAAAGTCTTTGCCATTTCAAAACCTCCTTCTTTCTGCTAACCTTGCCTAGATTACCCCGGCCTCCCTCAGCTTCACCAGGTCCTCCTTTGAGTATCCAAGCTGGTCGCAGAGGACCTCAACATTGTGCTGTCCAAGAAGTGGCGGCGGCATCCTGACCCGCCACTGGGGGTCATCGGGTATCTTGAATGGGTCGCCGGGATATAGCTGCTTCCCGGTAACCGGGTGCTCAACCTCTACCCAGAACCCCCTCTCCTCAAGCTGGGGGCTCTTTACAACATCCATTGGGGTATTGACCGCGGTGCAGAAGAACTTGAAGCTCTGCATATACTCCATTATCTCCTGCTTTGTCCTCTCAGCGCACCACTCATACCAGAAGGCATCAACCTCTCCCTTTTTGGTGAAGTCCAGCACATCCTCGGGCCACTTATACTTCGCTCCGAGCTCGGGGAAGGCGGCGGCGAATCGGGGCCAGAATATTATCCCCCCCGCTGCCCGGACGAAGCCGTCCTTACAGGGATAGATCCCTGAAGGAGAGATGTCCGCCAGTGCTGTTTTAGCTGACCTGAGGTCCTCCCTCTTGATCGTAGCCTCCCCTGAGAAGGCCCAGGCTAGCGTGTTGAGCGTCTTGTGGTCGATATCGCTCTCCATGGCCTCCTGGCAGGAGCAATCAACATACTGTCCCTTGCCTTCCATAAAAGCGAACCAGTAGGCAGCTATGGTGGCCGCAGCCGCCATATGACCCGCCTGGTACTGCTCGCAATTCCCCCCCTGCTTCAGCGGCTCGCGGCCGGGGAGCCCGTGGCTATACTGGTCGTAGAAGCCGGCCAGCACAAGCTCCGAGACCTTGAAGTCTCTATATGGCCCATACTGCCCGAAGTTTGAGATAGCAGTCATCACAAGCTTTGGGTTTATCTTCTTGAGTGTCTCGTAGTCCAGCCCCAGCCTCTCCATAACCCCTGGGCTGAAGCTCTCGATAAGTATGTCGGCATCCTTTACCA
>DAOWNJ010000063.1 GCA_030642645.1 Dehalococcoidia bacterium
GAGGATGTCCCTTTTATCCCTGCCCTCCCGTATCAGGGCAGCAACCTCGGACTTCCCGAAGACGGCACAGGTGCCATTGATCCTTACCTCCTCCTTTGCCTCCAGCGATAGCTCGCCAAGTTTTTCCAGGGGGAGCTCCATTACCTTTGCCATTATCTCAAGGAACCTGCCCGTCCCGGCAGCACACTTGTCGTTCATGGCGAAATTCCCGAGCCTCCCCTTCTCATCACACCTTATCGCCTTGCAGTCCTGACCACCCATATCAAGTATAGTCCTTGCCGAGGGGGAAAGCCAGTTTGCCCCTTTAGCATGACATGAGAGCTCGGTCACGGTTTCGTGGGCAAAGGGAACGACGACCCTGTCATATCCCGTGGCTATAATATACCCAGTATCACCCAGGGAAATGAGGCCCAGCCCCTTCAATGCATCATCCATTGCCCTCAAAGCCGAGCCCTGGCTCTCCGCTCCGGTGACAATAATGCTGTAGGAGAGGATATTCCCGTCCTCCAATATGATAGCCTTGGAGGTCGAAGCCCCGATATCTACCCCAGCCGTTATCACATTCCCTCCTCTTCCTGAGGACACTGCCAAATATCATGATAGCACGCGGTGGTATGGTATCCAATTGAAACCTCCTTGAATAGGCCTGCCCTCGCCCTTGAGGAGAAGCCATTACATAAAATGCTGTAGTGTTGCTTTTCGCTAAAGGGAGCTTGAGTATACCATTGGTAGTATCAGGTTGCCTCCAGATGATGGTGCTGGTATAATAATAAGGCCAAGGCGCATTCGTCTAGTGGTCAAGGACACCTCCCTCTCAAGGAGGAGATCGGGGGTTCGAATCCCCCATGCGCTACCAACGAAGTTGAGTCAGCTATGGATGACGGGCCCGGTGCAGCGACATAGTTGGTTTCTGATAACATCCTTATTGATACCCCTATCTGACGTGGTGGGCTGGGCGGACTCCGGGTGGAAGATGTGGACCTGGATGCAGCTCGGAGAGGCTAGCCTGCTCATTGCGGTCGGCCATATGCAGTTTGTCACTCTCGGATTTGCTCAGCTTTGTGGCATCCCTGGTGGGATTCGAACCCACGACCCACTGCTTAGAAGGCAGTCGCTCTTTCCGCTGAGCTACAGGGACAAAAAATTAATCCCACCTATGAGCGGTCTCTACCTTATGAAGCGTCCGAGCCCCCCTCCCCCTTTTGGTTATCCTGGTTATGCTTACATTGGCCAGGTTGGCTGAGGTGGTCACATACCTTTGGGCCATCCTCCCAGCAGGCTGGGCCACTATGGCGGCAATAACCCCAGCAAAGATCACCCGAGGGAGACGGCGAATCTGGTTCTCTTTACCCATGACGATGAAGGAGAATACGCCCGCGAGCAGTCCGGTTACGACGAGGTTGGTTCCGCAGAATGGCGATATTGCAAGCTCCGCCTCCCCCTTCTGCAGGCGGGCCAATGCCTCCCTCGCTGCCTCAGCGATTAGCTCAGTCGGGAGGTCACCATAGATATAGAATCCACTCCAGGTCGACCTCCCCATCATCCTTGTCCCCATGCTTACCTTCCGCGACAGGATCGCTATCGTTGCATGCTCCAGGGCATGGTTCTGACGCACCGACGTAAGCATGCTCATCTCCCTTCCTTCCTTCATTTTTTCATTATCCCCTCTATTAGCATAAATATCAATCCCCTTGACGGAGTTGCCTTATTCGTCGGTAAAGAAAGAATGCTGCTAGGAGCACGATCACCACTATTATGGGGATGTCAAAGGGACGCATGACGGTGCGGATCTGCTCCCAGTGAGCCCCAAGTTGGTAACCTCCGTATGCCAGGCCGAGGCACCATGGGAAGGACCCGGCGAAGGTATAGATCAGGAATCTTCCGAAATGCATCCTGGCGATCCCCGCGGGAAGGCTGATGAAGGTGCGAACCACGGGAAGGAGGCGGGAGAAGAAGATTGCCCGGTCGCCATACCTATTAAACCAGCCATCGACCATATCGATGTCGTGGTGGGAGATGAGGATATACCTCCCATAGCGATTGAGGAGGGGCCTGCCCCCCCACACCCCCACCCCATAGGCGATGGTGGAGCCAATGGTGCACCCCAGGGCGCCGTAGAGCCCTGCCAGGAGGGTATAGCTCGCGGCGAGGCCCTGCTCTTTTATAAGCATCCAGCCACCCAGGGGCATGATTATCTCGCTTGGCAGAGGGATACAGGCGCTCTCTATAGCCATAAGGGCGACTACCCCTGGCCACCCCAGGAGCTGGTAGATATAAAGGATGAACTCGAGGATTTGGTCTTCCACTGAAGGGGAGTGTAGCAAATTGCCTCACGAGCGTCAATCTGTGTAGCTTATTGCCTTGACACCTTTGTGGATTTATGTTTAGAATTGACGAAAGTGATTTAGGGTACTCGTTTTGGAGGCGATGGATGTTAGAGCGACGCCAGGAGAGGGTTAGTAAGCAGCTTGGAGAGATATTGGTCGATGGGGCTTTCGTTACCAAGGAGCAGGTTGAGACTGCCCTTGAGAAGTCGAAGCGTGAGAGCAAGAAGCTTGGGCAGGTCCTTGTAGAGCAGAACTTGATCAGCCAGGAGACCCTTGCCACTATATTGAGCTTTCAGCTAAATATCCCCATCATAGACCTGAGGCAGTTCAATGTTGAGCCCGAGGCCCTGGCGCTGGTGCCCGATCAGATGGCTATAGAGCACAGTATCCTGCCGCTCTCCGTTGATAGAGATACCCTTACCGTGGCTATGGACTCCCCCGAGAACCTTCAGCTCATTGATAGCCTCGCCGCGATGACCAAAAAGAGGATCAAGCCGGTCATCCCCCTTAATGTAGATATAAGAGAGGCGATAAACACCCACTACCGGCTTACCAGCCATATAGAGGAGGAGATAGGCCAGGCGGTAAGGGATGTCAAGCCGAGGGCAGTTTCCGAGCCGCTAATTGCCCCGGAGACGATAAGCCAGGCCCCGGTGGTAAGGGCAGTGGAGATGATCCTGACCCAGGCGGTGAAGGATCGGGCCTCCGATATACACCTTGAGCCCCAGAGCGACAAGCTAAGGGTAAGATACAGGATCGATGGCATCCTGCACGATGCGGTCTCGCTTCCCCTGGGGGTCCATGCTGCCTTCCTCTCCAGAATCAAGGTAATGGCCAATATGAACATCGCTGAACGCCGTCGCCCCCAGGACGGGCAGTTCAGCACCACCATAGGGGGGAGGCATGTGGACTTTAGGGTCGCCACCATAGAGGGGGACCATGGTGAGCTTCTGACATTGAGGGTGCTGGATAAATCCCTCTCCTTCCTCAAGCTCTCCGAGGTCGGGATGTCATCCGATAATGTCGAGGTCACTGAGAGGCTTCTCCGGTCTCCCTTCGGCATGATCCTCATCAGCGGGCCTACCGGATCGGGTAAGACAACAACCCTCTACGCTGCCCTACACCAGCTCGATGCCCAGGAGCGTAATATAATGACTGTAGAGGACCCCATCGAGTACCGCTTTGATAATGTCAGTCAGATTCAGGTAAATCGTCAGGTGGGCATTACCTTTGCCGCAGGGCTTAGGGCGATAATGAGGCTTGACCCCGACATTATCCTTGTCGGTGAGATAAGGGATGCTGAGACGGCGAATACAGCAATACAGGCAGCCCTCACCGGACACCTTGTGCTTACATCTATCCATGGCAATGACGCTGTGGGTGCAATCCTTCGTCTCATGGACCTGGGGATTGAGCCCTTCCTGCTCACCTCGGCGGTCGTCGCCACCGTTTCCCAGCGCCTGGTGAGGAAGGTCTGCCCCTACTGCCAGAGCGTGAGGTCGGCCTCGTCTGCGGAGGTGGTGGCCTATCAACAGGAGATAGGGGAGGCGAGGAACGATTTCTACTATGGCAGGGGCTGTAATTTCTGCTCCCACACCGGTTATCTGGGCCGAACCGCGGTATATGAGGTCCTCCCTATGACGGAGAAGATCCGCAGGCTGGTAATGCATGGTTCACCCGCTGCCGATCTGAAGGCCCAGGCCGTGGAGGATGGGATGGTCGCCATGCGCCATCATGGGATGCTCAAGGCAAGGGATGGGGTGACCACCCCGCTTGAGGTTATGCGCAATGTCTTCACCATCGGTTGATCCCCTGACCAATGTAATGGAACGGATTGACTATGGTGCCCTTGATATGGTATTCGCTTATTTGGGATAATTAGAAGGCTTTTAGATCTCTTATCTAGGGGCGAGGCATGATTTTTAAGTATGAGGCATGTACTCCAAGCGGGGAGATAATAGGCGGAACGCTGGAGGTTGAATCAGAGCGGAGGGCTGAGGAGCTTCTATGGCAGTCTGATTTCACCATTGTCACCCTGAAGAAATTGCGCAAGCTTCCCTCGATCTCTTTGGGTGAGATAATGCCAACATTCTTCGGGGTGAAGCGTTCAGATGTCATCGCCTTCAGCCGAGACCTCTCGACCCTTCTTAGCTCCGGGATCGCACTCCTCCCTGCCCTGGGGATACTCCACGAGCAGATAAGGAAGGGTAGCTTCAGGAAGGTAATTCGTAACCTTGTCGAGGGCATCGAGACTGGCAGCTCCTTCTCCGAGGCCTGCTCCAAGCACCCGTTGGTATTCTCCGCCCTCTACCTGCGAATGATAAGGCTTGGGGAGGAGGTGGGGAACCTTTCCTCCGTGCTTGAGCAATTGCAGAAGTATATGGAGAAGGATGAGGCGGTCTCCAGCAAGGTAAAGGGTGCCATGGCATACCCTGCATTCGTTGCTCTTATCGGTGTTGCCGTTGTCATCGTACTGGTAGTCTTTGTCATGCCAAATCTGGAGGGCATTTTCGCTGAGTTTGGAGGGGAACTGCCTATCCTCACGCGTGCGCTGCTCAGTGTAACCAGTTTCCTGGGCGATAATATAATATGGATTATCGTCGGAATAGCGGGTCTTGGCCTCGCGGGCTGGTTATACTTCAGAAAAGTCGAAAAGGGAAAGAGGCGGTGGTCATCCATAGTCCTGAAGACGCCCCTGGTCGGTGGGGTAAGCCTGAAAAGTAATATGTCGGGTATAGGACGGACACTCTCCACCCTTTTGGGCTCAGGGGTTCCCCTCGTCGAGGCGCTGGGCCTGCTTATCCAGACGACTGACAATGCTGTTATCAAGGATGCGCTGATTCAGGTCCATGCTGATGTCCAGACAGGGCACTCACTATCGCATGCGATGGGCTCCCGCTCCATCTTCCCGATGATGATGAGCCGTATGGTAGGCGTAGGTGAGGAGACGGGGAGGCTTGAGCCAAATCTGGAGACTGTTTCCAGGTTCTATGAGGAGGATGCCGACGAGGCTGTAGGCAGGCTCACCGGGATGATCGGGCCGGCATTGATTATGGTAGTTGGGCTCATCGTGGCCTTTATAGCGGTTTCCATTATCGGGACGATATATTCAGTGGTCGGGTCTGTCGGAGCTTAAGCATGAACCAGAAGGGGCAGAGCCTTTTAGAGGTACTCATCGCCACGGCGCTCATTGGGATGGTTGTTGTCGGCCTTATGGGTGGGGTAGTGGTCGGCATCCTGGGGACAAACTCGGTTGACCAGGGGACAACAGCTACCAATATCGCCCGCTCCCAGATGGAGTTTGTTAAGTCGCAGGAGGGGTATCAGCCAGACCTCAGCAACTATCCCCTGATATCGGAGATACCCGCAGGTTACAGCGTAGCAGTTAGCGGTGTGGAGATAACCCCTGGTTATTTGCAGAAGATAACGGTTACCGTCTTCGATAGCGATGGCCAGAGCCTCTTCACACTTGAGGGCTATAAGACGAACCGGTGAGTACTAGTCTTTTAGGGACTGGAGTACCAGTTATATTCAAATTGTGTGGGTTAAGTCAATTTTTGTGTATTTACAGCTAGGGGTTGTTGCTATATTCTGTTCGGACCTGGATTTGCAGCCATAAGGCTATGAGTCCGAATGTTGGAAAGCGAGCGGGGGCAATGAGAAAGAA
>DAOWNJ010000116.1 GCA_030642645.1 Dehalococcoidia bacterium
TCCCCCTTACCCTGGTAACCAGTAGCGCCAACGCCACAATCCCCCCACCCACAACCCCTACCAGAAGTGCGATGATGCCCAATGGGAAGCCAGTGGCAAGCCCACCGAAGGCGGCAAGCTTTACATCCCCTCTCCCCATCCCCTCAGGATAGGCAAGGTATGGGATGAGCATCAGGGCGAAGCAGGCCACACCACCAAGAAGGGCGCTCAACACCCCAACATCAGGCCAGCCCGATGCCCCGATCCAGAAGGTGGACAGGATGAGGGCAACCACCATCGAAGGATATATGACCTTGTCCAGGATGAGCCCATGCTCAATGTCAATTACAAAGATGACGAGGAGGATCGAGGCATATATCAGGGACATCCAAAGCTCAGGATGAAGGCCGTAGTTCCAGCAAAGAAGTCCGAAGATACAAGCAGAGGAAAGCTCCACTATCGGGAGTCTTTTGGGGAGAGCGGTGCCGCAGTAGCGGCACCGCCCCCTGAGCCATATGTAGCTGAATACGGGAATCAGGTCAAAAAAGCCGAGCCTGTGACCGCAGGCTTGGCAGTGGGACGGAGGGGTGATTATGGACTCATCCCTCGGTAGTCGGTCTATACAGAGGTTAAGGAAACTCCCAACAGCAAGTCCAAGGAGGGTAAAAAGAGCGATCATCGTTTAAGAATGTGCCTCGCCTGTCCAGTAGGACATATGACTTATCATAAACGCTGAAAAAGGTCAAAAAAATCATATCGCATTAAGAGAACGCTCGCCTGTTCAGTAGGACATCCCCCCTATAACAAACGCTGAAAAAGGTTGAAAAAGTCATATCGCCTTGAGGACAAGGCCGATGTTCACCATATACTGGGCAAGGGGGAAATCGGGGGGTAGTTTTAAGGCCGGCTCAAGCGGGGCAACCCGCCGCTTTGCGAGGTCGCTAACCATGATGGCAAGCCTTGGGTCCTCTGCCGCCTCCCCGGTAAGGTAGATGGGGATGTCCCTGTCCAGCGGGTTCGCCCTGTTGCTATCATTGTAGTAGGAGATGCTCCGCGACAGCTCCTCGGCAAGCTGGATGGCAACCCGCTCCCTGTTCATCACCTCTGCGCCAAGATAGACGCTCCTCACCATACGAGGGATGTCATCGACAATTATCGCCAGCTCTATGCTGTTGCTCTCCCCATTGGCAATTATGGCATTCTGCTGGTTTACCGCTCTGGCAAGGGCCAGGGGCTTCAGGTCAACTATCTTTGGGGTTATCCCCGCCACCTTTATAGCCTCAACAAGGGAATAGAGGGGCTCCTTTGGGGTGGCAAGGACATAGACCTGCTGCTGGACTGCTTTTCCAGGAAGGGCCTGCCACACCAGGTGGCTTGTCTCCGGCGATATTGACATTACCCTCCTCGCCTCCCGATCCACCACCCCACCAAGCCTTCCCTTATCCACCCTGGGCACATTCAGGACACGGGAGACCGAGCCCAGACCGGGAAGGGCCGTAACCAGTCGCCCCTTGCCAAACTCCCTCTCTATAAGGGCTATCCTGATGACCTGGCCCAGCCCTATAGGGTCGGCAACAAAGCCATTTACCAGAAATATCGGGTTGAAGGGGACGCTGGCCCAGCGCTCGATCTTGCCGCCATCAAAGCTCAAAATCCTCAGGGTTATCCCCTCGATACTGAGTGAGATGATGCGGCGCCGAAATGGATTGGGTATCGAAAACCCAGCCCTCTTCTTCGCTGGCTTCTCCTCCTCCTCAAGCTCCCCGATCTCCTCAAGCTCCTCCAGTTCCTCAAAGCTGAGTGAGATTACGGGGCGCCGAAATGGATTGGGAAGTGAAAACCTACCCCTCTTCTTCGCCGGCTTCTTCTCCTCCTCAAGCTCCTCAACTTCCTCCAGTTCCCCCAGTTCCCTCAGTTCATCTTCACTAAACTTTGGCCAGAACATCATGCCTCCTCCTCCGCCTGCGCCAGGACAACTATGGTAAAGGTGGCAGTAGTTACCTCGCCTGTGGAGGTGATGGTGATGCCCTCGACGCGCAGGCTTGGGAAGTCTCCCCCTTCCTCAATCAAGCCAATGAATGAGTTCAGGTCCGCTATCCCACCGCTGGCAGAAACAGAGTAGGTATATGCCTCATATTCCGTTGAGCCCACCGTCTCGGTAGCAGAAGCCGAGGCCAGGAAGCTGGTGAGTTCAACAGCGGCGGTCTCCGCCGAGGTTACCACCAGGTCCTCAACCTCTACCTCATTTATGTCCTGGGGGAAGTAGGTAGGGCTCCCACTGATCTCATCCTGGAGGCTCTCAAGCTGCCCCTCAAGGTAGTCAATATCACGCTCCGACTGATACATAAGTAAAAGCGTTGTCCAGTGGTTCAGGTCATCCTGAATCTCTGCCCTCTCAGCCTGGGCGGTATGGTATTGGGAGAAAAAGACTCCGTTCAGGGCAATAAGGGCTATAATCAGGGCGAATATGCCGAACTGACGCCTGGAGACCCTGGGGAGCGGGACCTTCCTCAACCTTTCCATCATCCTCCACCTCCAACCTCAAGTGTGAACTGGAAGAGAATAAGACTCTCCTCCTCCCCCTCCATACCCATTAGCTGAGGGCCGAATACCTGGGAGAACACCCCGCAGTCCTGCAGGGCAAATCCATACTCTACCACAGCCCTGAATGTGGTGGCACTTCCGCCAACCATTATCTGGGAGCAGTCCTGCCCGATAAACTCTATTGTAATGCCAGCCGGCATTACATCAAGGACTGTCTGGAGAGGGTCGTGCCACTCGGGGTAAAGGCTCTGGAACTCCTGATAGTCCCCGGTCATTACCGCTATCTGGTCAACCTGCTGCTGTGCCTGGGCTATATCGACGAGGAGCTGGTCTATATAAGGGTCGGTTATGAGGTCATTTATCTGCTGCTGGGTCTGGGTTATCTGCGTCTCAAGCTGAGCAGCCCAGGTATTCTGGTTCGACTTCCACATAATCCAGGGGTATGGCATGCCAACGCCAGCGAGGACGATAACGATAAGGGCCACATTGAGCACCATCATCATGGGGCGGGGACGGTACTCAGGTGGCAGGAGATTGATGTCTATCACCTTAGGGCGGCGCTCTATTACCTTTACCTTCTCTTCTTCCATCTAATTTCCATCAGGCTGACTTTATACCATATTGCACTATTCTATACACTATTTCTCCGAAAATGTAAAGTGTATATCAATAGCTCTGGTGGTCAATCCTTCCCCCCTACCATAGTCCTTTTGGGGGGATAAGGCCATTTTTTATGGGTTGATGGGGGAAATGGGGGCCTATCCTACTGGACATCCCATGAGATTATGGTGATGGTCTGGTCTTCGCCGGGGAATGAGGGCCCAGGTTCCTGACGGACATAGCAGTTAATAGTAACCCCTTCAGCA
>DAOWNJ010000127.1 GCA_030642645.1 Dehalococcoidia bacterium
GACGAGGAGTACGCGGAGCTAGGGAAGGAGGAGCATATAGGTAGGGACTACATTGGAGTCTAGTCAGGTGCTAACTGCTCCAAGGTAACAAGGATGAAAAAGGAGGTGGTCAGAAACTTAAGGAGTGGCATCGAAGCCAAGCCAAGCCAAATAGGAGGGAAGCATGGCGGAACAAGCTTTGGAAGGACTGAAGGTAATAGAATATGGCAATCTTATCGCTGGCCCCTATTGCACCAAGACGATGGCTGCCCTAGGGGCGGAGGTTATCAAGATCGAACCACCTGAAGGTGATGAGGCCAGAAGAATGGGGCCCTTCTTAAACGATGTCCCTCACCACGAGAGAAGTGGACTCTTTCTCTACATGAACGTCAATAAGCTGGGAGTCACC
This sequence comes from Dehalococcoidia bacterium, assembly GCA_030642645.1. Taxonomy (GTDB): domain Bacteria; phylum Chloroflexota; class Dehalococcoidia; order E44-bin15; family DAOWNJ01; genus DAOWNJ01. Next base: position 389 of record DAOWNJ010000127.1, read on the forward strand.
CTGAACTTGAGGACCAGGGCGGGGATGAAGATCTTCCACGAGCTGATAAAGGATGCGGACATCTTTGTGGAGAACAATACTCCTCAGGTAGCGAATGAACTGGGGATTGATTACCCCAGCCTGAAGGAGATCAACCCCAAGCTCATTATGACCTCCATCACCCCTTACGGTCAGACGGGGCTATATAGGAACTACAAGGCTCATGACCTTAACCTTATCCATAGCGGTGGCTTCGCTTACATCAATGGCGACCCGGATAACGAGCCGGTAAAGCCTGGAGGGCAGCAAGCAGGCTACGTATCAGCCCTGAAGGCTGCCGCGGCGACGATGTGCGCCCTTTACTATAGGGGGCAGACTGGCATCGGGCAACATGTTGATATCTCTATGCAGGAGGTGGTTATCTCCATTACCGAGGGGACTATCGGCATGTGGTCTTGCGGCAGGTCAATCAGGCGTAGAGAGGGCTCTCAGTTCCCAGGGATACCTTTCATAAGCCTCTATCCCTGTAAGGATGGCTATATCGGAGCCGCAGCCGCAACTCCCCCGCAGTGGAAGGGTTTTCTGGAGATGCTAGGCAATCCAGATTGGCTAAGCGATCCCAACTACGAGAGCATTGCCTATAGGATGTTTCAATATAACGACCTTATGGCACATGAGCCTAAGCTAAAAGATTGGCTGGCCCAACGCAACAAATTAGATATCTATCACACTGCTCAATCAAAACATGTTCCTTATTGCCCGGTGTTGGATATAGAGGAGCTGGTAAATCACCCCCAATTAGATGCTCTCGGTTTCTTTTTGGACATTGAACACCCTGAGACGGGTAAGCTAAAGTACCCCGGTTGGCCTTTTACCCTGGACGAGACCCCATGGGTGGTAAGCCGATCGGCCCCCCTGTTAGGCCAGCACAACGTCGAGATATATTGCGATCGCCTGGGGTATAGCAAACAGGACCTGAGGATACTGAGAGAAACAGGGGCTATTTAGGAAGGAGGTTTCAGAAATGGCTAAGCGTGCTCTTGACGGATTAAGGGTGGCCGATTTCTCCTGGATTGAGACCGGCCCCTACCTAACCCAGTATCTAGTGGAGAACGGAGCCGAGATCATCAAGATAGAGTCGATGAAGAGGATCGATATGGTCAGGCAGGTGATGGGGCCCGTAGAGGTATCACCATTTGAACGGGGAGTCAACATGGGTGGTATGTTTAGCGAGATGCATCGGGACAAGCTAAGCTGTACCCTCGACCTAACCCACCCCAAGGGGGTCGAACTGACCAAGGAGATAATAAAGATAAGCGATGTAATTGTAGAGAACTTCCCCCCACGGGTAATGAAGAACTTCGGCCTCGACTACGATGTGGTAAAGGAGATCAAACCCGACATCATATACCTGTCCATGCCCGGATTTGGCTCCACAGGCCCGGAGATGGACTATGTTAGTTTCGGCACTATTCAGGTCTGTCTCACCGGGCTTGCCCATCTCAACGGTTACGTCGACGGACCGCCGATACGCCCACCAACCTCTTACGGCGACCCCACCAATGCCATGTTCGGGGCCTTCCTTATCCTGGCAGCGCTGGATTACCGGCGGCGCACTGGAAAAGGGCAGCACCTAGAAACCGTCCTCTGGACAAGTGTGTCGGCTGTACTCGGCGAGATAATCATGGACTACACCATGAACAGTAGGTCCCAAACCAAGATGGGGAATCGTGATTCCTCCATGGCTCCCCATGGTTGTTATCGCTGCTTAGGGGAAAATCAGTGGGTCAGCATCGCCGTGGGCTCAGACGATGAGTGGAAAGTCTTTTGCCACGCCGTTGGACACCCGGAATGGCTGGAGTGGGAGATGTTCGTCGACAGCCTCAGCCGGTGGAAGAACCAGAGTGCCCTGAATTTACTAATTGAGCAATGGACAGGTCAGCTTACTCCCTACATGGTAACCTACATCCTGCAAAGGGCTGGAATAGCAGCTGCTCCCTCCTTCACTAATGAGGAACTGATACACAATCCACACCTTGACTCTCGGGGGTTCTGGTTTGAGCCCGACCATCCGGCGTTGGGAAAGCGCATCGTGCCAGGCCTAAACTGGAGGTTGAGCGAGACACCAGGGGAGATCCATCGCGGAGGCCCCCTACTGGGTGAGCATAACGATTATGTCTTCGGCGAGCTGCTGAAGATGCCCAAAGAGGAGATCGATAGGTTAGTGGCAGAGGAGGTCATTTATTAAGAACCTGTGATGCTGCCCAAGGCTAGCTGTAAGAAAGCTAGGAGTTTGACCACGGGGTTTCTTCGAGGAGGTTACTGGCCCTGAAGTGGGCACCCACCTTTATCCAGGGATGACTTGGAAGATGTCAAAGACCCAGGGCAGCATCCGCAAGCCCCCGGTGCGCCTCGGCGAAGACAATGAATATGTCTACAAAACCCTCCTCGGTGTATCCAACGAGGAGTATGCCGAGCTAGAGAATGAGGAGCATATCGGCATGGACTACATCGGAATCTGAGCAGGGGCCAAGTGCTCCCAGTTATAC
>DAOWNJ010000129.1 GCA_030642645.1 Dehalococcoidia bacterium
GAGATATTTGGATTTTTGGGTCCCAACGGTGCAGGGAAGACAACCACCATAAATATCCTGTGCACCCTTATAAGGCCCTCGTCGGGGAGGGCGAGCTTAAATGGATTTGATGTTGTCAGCCATCAGAACCAGGTCCGCCAGTCCATTGGCCTGGTATTCCAGGACCCAAGCCTGGATGACAGGCTCACGGCCGAGGAGAACCTCCGCTTCCATGCCTTCGTCTATAATATCCCCGCCCCAGAGAGGAAACAGAGGATTGAGGAGGTCCTAAGGATGGTTGACCTCTGGGAACGGAGAAGGAGTGCCGTGAGGACCTTCTCAGGGGGGATGAGGAGGCGTCTTGAGATCGCCAGGGGGCTTCTCCATCACCCGAAGGTGCTCTTCCTCGATGAGCCAACACTGGGGCTCGACCCCCAGACCAGAAACCGAATCTGGGAGTATATCATTGAGCTCAGGGAGAGGGAGAATGTCACCATCTTTCTGACCACCCACTATATGGATGAGGCCGGGGTCGCCGACCGAATCGCCATCATCGACTATGGCAAGATTGTGGCACTGGACACCCCCAAGGCATTGAAGGATGGTATCGGCGGCGATGTGATAACCATCAGGACGGCCGACGATGAGGTGGCAGCGGCGAGGATACTTGAGAGGTTTCAGATAGAGGCTCACAAGGACTCAGACGGCCTCAACTTCGAGGTCCAAAACGGGAGCGAGTTCATACCTGTTCTTGTAGGGGGGCTGGGTATCCCCATCGAGAGCATAAGCATGAGGAGCCCAACCCTGGATGATGTCTTCCTCAAGCTCACCGGGCATGAGCTCCGCGATAGCGAGATCAATAGCATTGAGGGGATAAAGACGGTGATGCGGGGGAGATGGGCAAGGGGCAAGTAGTATGAAGAGCCTGAGGGCCATCTATATCATTTGGTATCGTGATATACTGAGGCTTTGGCGGGACAAGGCAAGGATAGTGGGCTCGCTCGCCTTCCCGCTCCTTTTTCTGCTGGTCTTCGGCACCGGGCTGGGCAGCACCCTGGGGATGTTCGCCCAGGGGATGGACTACGCAAAATTCCTCTTTCCGGGCATCATCGGCATGACGGTTTTGATGACCTCCTTCACCTCAGGGATGAGCGTCGTCTGGGATAGGGAGTTCGGTTTCCTAAAAGAGGTCCTGGTTGCCCCTGTGAGCCGCTGGACGGTGGTGGCGGGGAAGGTCCTGGGGGGGGGCACGGTGGCAACCATGCAAGGGATGCTGATCCTCCCCTTCGCCCCCCTTCTGGGGGTGAGCCTCACACCGCTACTGGTGGTCGAGATTATCCCCCTCATGCTCCTCATGGCCTCGGCCCTCGGAGGGTTGGGCATCCTTATCGCCTCAAGGATGAGGTCCATGGAGGCCTTCATGGTGATAATGAACGTAACGATGATGCCGATGATATTCCTCTCCGGGGTATTCTTCCCGGTCGAGGGTCTCCCCTCCTGGCTCAATGCACTGGTCAAGATAAACCCGGTTACCTACGGGGTGGACCCCATCCGCCAGCTCTTCCAGAGCAATGGGATACCTGGCATCACCCTCTTCGGGCATAGCCTCTCCATTGCCGATGACATCTTCATAGTGGTCGGATTTGGGCTTCTAATGATAGGGCTTGCTATGTGGTCTTTTGGGCACCAGGAATAAGATGCTGCGGGAAACTGCCTTCTAGGAGGTTAAATCTGGGGGTAGAGCACGCAAAGCCGATGCTTGCCGAGATTGAAGTTCTTACGCTCAAGAACACTAACCTACGCGAGACCCGCAACCTGCTATTGCCCAAGCTAATCTCCGGCGAGGTAGACGTGTCGGACCTGAATATAGACACGGAGGGGTTAGAGTAATGAGGATCTCTGAAAGAACCATCGCGGCGCTGGCGCGGGTGGTCACCGGAGACAGTGATATTTCTCCCTATCGATCCGGTACAAATTTGGTCAAGTTCTTCAACGAACTCGGCGCCAACGATGTCTATGGCTCTGGCTTTCCTTCACGCTGGTACTACGCCGAAGGTAAAATCAGGGAACTCAACGATACGCCCATATTGGCAAGATTGTTTGAGTCGGCCTTGGATCCTCGGGACTATATAAACACGAAGTTTCTTGTTGACACAGTGGCAGGGCACCTAAATGAGTATCTGCAGTACGACGGCTTTGAGCTCGTCAAACACAGAAATACTTATAAGGTGCGCGAGCTGCATGGGGCTCTAGTTGAGCTTGAGTTACCCTCTGAAGGTTTAAGCAAGCTAAGTCACGTATCCATCGATGAGCAAATTAAAAAGTGTGACCTCAAGGTCTTTGAAGGAGACTTTGCTGGGGCTATCACTAACGCCCGCTCACTCCTTGAGGCGGTTCTACTTGAGATAGAGCAAGAACTAACGCACCAGAGTGTAGTATATGATGGCGACCTTCCCCACTTATGGCGTCGTGTTCAGGGGCGGTTGAATCTTGACCCATCAAGGAAAGACATTGCCGACGCACTCCGCCAGGTATTGGGCGGATTGACGGGCACTATTTCAGGGCTGGCAACGCTCAGGAACAAGATGAGCGATGCTCACGCGACGACATATGTTGCATCGAAGCGTCATGCCAAGCTTGCGGTCAACGCAGCAAAGACGGTAGCCGACTTTGTGATTGAAACTTTCCTTGAGGAGTCAGGGCAAGCTTTCCAAACACCTGATGAAAACCACGGCCAGCGAAAAGCGCCAGGGAGCTGATGAGTATGACCACCGAATATTCCGAGTCAGCACTTATCGAGGAGCCAGCCATTGAACTATTCAAAGAGCTGGGGTGAGGTGGACCCCATCATTTAGACAGAATAGAGGCTATGTTAAGATTGGGTACCGCTGTCCTCAGGGTATCCGGTGTTAAGGATTCTACCATAC
>DAOWNJ010000026.1 GCA_030642645.1 Dehalococcoidia bacterium
ACCAGCCTATATTCGGGAAATGCTCCCCAACATCGTGATGCAGCATTTCACACACATCCCCTGGCCTGATCCCGGATACTGGCATATTCTCCCGGCACCGATGCGGGAGGAGATATGCCGAAGCCTTTGCTCAAGCGACATTGTTGGGTTTCAGACCAGGCGCGATGTTCGCAACTTTCTCAATACCTGCGATTTCTTCCTAGATGATGCCGATGTAGATATTCACTCCCATACGGTGACAAGAAATGGCCACACCACCAGGGTGGTAGCTTATCCCATATCTGTTGATGTGGCCAACCTGAGGGAGCTAGTCACATCAGAGTGGGTGAGGAACTATGAAAGGGAGCTTCGTCCCCTCTGTGGAGCGAAGACCATTGTCAGGGTGGATAGGGCTGACCCAAGCAAAAACATCCTCCGCGGACTTGAGGCCTTCGATATACTCCTTGAGCGATATCCTCGCCTCATCGGCCAGGTGAACATGCTCGCCTTCCTCGTCCCATCCCGCACAGATATCAAGCAATATCAAAGGTATATGGAAGATATAGCAGGACTGGTGAGGTCGATCAACAATAAGTATGGGACCGAGGAGTGGAAGCCGATAAGGGTATTCTATGAGAACAACTACCCCCAGGCTATCGCTGGCCTGCGCCTCTATGATGTTCTCCTGGTGAACTCGCTCTACGATGGCATGAACCTTGTAGCCAAGGAGGGGCCGATCGTTAATGAGCGAAATGGCATCCTCATCCTTTCCGATACTGTAGGTGCCTATGAGCAGCTCAAGGATGGGGCTATCTCCATCTCTCCGGTGGACATTGAAGGGACTGTGGAGGCGCTGTATAAAGCCCTGATGATGCCAGAGGGGGAGAGGAAGAGCCGAGCCATAATCCTGAGGAGAACCATCGAAGAGGAGGACATAACCCTGTGGCTCACTCGCCAGCTCAACGACCTTCTGGCTGTGGAGCAGGAAAGGCATGAGCAAGCCATCCTAAGAAGCTTTCTACGTCAGCTACACCGTTGAGGTAAAGGTCAACCTCCTCTCCTAACCCCCTTGGTGTTTCAGCAGCAATTACGCTGACCGCCAGTCCATCGAGTGACCCGCTACGGATTGCCCTGAAGGCATCGACATCGGTGATGTCATCCCCAATATAGATGCCCCCTTGAAGGCGATAGCCATCCACAAGCTCAAGGACAGCGGAGCCCTTGTTTACACCAATGGGAGGGCGAAGCTCCACCACCATCCGTCCCTCCATAATTTGAAACCCTCTAGCTTCGGTGGAGCCATCTATGGCTTTCAGTACCTCCCCCCTCACTCCCTCCCGGTCAAGGCATAGCCGATAATGGATGGAAAGGGAAGGGCCTTTGTTCTCGAAGAATATGCCCTCGATGGCGAGGAGGCTTTCCAATTCGCCTTCAATTACCTTCACCTTTTCAGTATATTGAGAAAGGCCATCAACAGGTCTAAAACACTCCGCTTCCCACCACTCAAGTCCATGGTTACCAATATAGACCACCCCACTAACCCCAACCATTCGCCTGAGCTCCTCGACCTGCCTCCCCGAGACACAAGCCACTACATCGAGCCTCTTTGAGAGGATACTCAGGTAACTGCGTATAGCCGGTGAGATGGTGGCCCCCCGTGGAGAGTCCACGATCTCACTTATGGTGCCATCGAAATCGGTGATGAGCCCGAATGGAGATAGAGCAAGAAGCCTCTCCACCAAGTCGAGGTGGTCAAAGAGATATAAACTGGAAATGCTTTCTACCTCCCCTTGAACTCGGGCTCCCTCTTCTCCAGGAACGACCTGACCCCTTCCTTGAAGTCCTCTGTCTGCATACACAGGCCCTGGACATAGATCTCATGTTCGATCTGCGATGCCAGATTCGTCTCGGCAGCTCCCTGGTAAAGGGCTCGCTTGGCTCGCTGAACAGTAATCGGGGGCATCTTTGCTATCCTTGCCGCCATCTCCCTTGCTGCATTCATCAGCTCATCATGGGGAACAACCCTGTTCACGATCCCGATGCGCTCCGCCTCTTCAGCACCGATCGTCGCGCCGGTGAACACAAGCTCACAGGCCCTGCCGATGCCAACCAGCCTGGGCAGAAGATATGTTGATCCGGTATCCGGGATGAGCCCCCTCATAATGAATGCCTGAGAGAACCTTGCCAACTCCGATGCTATCCTTATATCGCAGGCTATAGCGATGCTGAAGCCCGCCCCATACGCCGGGCCATTTACAGCGGCGATTACTGGTATATCCAGATTTCTTATCTGAAAGGCCACCGATGCCACGCTGGGCAGACCCAGAATAAAGCGGCCCACAGCCGTTTCAAGGATCGGCCTGCCCTCAGCAATAACGGCCAGCAAACCAACATCATAGCCTGAAGAAAAGCCCCTTCCCGCGCCAGTGATGATCAAGACCCTTATTTCTCTGTCCTCACTCACCTCCCGTATCGCCGCCTCAGAGTCCTCCTCCAGACGGTGGTTCCAGGCATTGAGGGCCTCGGGACGATTGAGGGTTATGGTTGCAACCCCCTCTTCCTTTTGAAGAATGGCGCTCTCGTAGTCCATCTTATTTACCTCCTATATTCTATTTAGTGGGGCTGTTTCCAAAATATACCTTTGTATGGGGCCAGGGGATCTCGATCCCCTCCTCATCGAATGTCTTCTTTATCCTTCTTCTCAGTTCCCCCATAACCTCCCACTGCCTTACTGGCTTTGTCTCTCCCAGTATCTTTATCTCGATCCCGGAGTCTCCCAATTTGTCCACCCTGAGCACCTGGGGCGGGTTAATCATCAGCGAGCCCCAGTATTCGTCCTCAGCCATCTCCCTCCCCACCCTGTTCAAAACCTCAAATACCCTGTCGAGGTCCTCCCCGTAGCCAACGCTTATATTCAGATTCACCCTCGCCCATTCCTTTGTCAAGTTTGAGGAAACCCTTATCTCACCATTGGGGACAACATGGATTGTCCCATCCAGGTCCCTGAGCACGGTCTTCCTAAGGCCAACCTCCTCCACAGTCCCAGCGATACCGGCGATATTGACCCAATCGCCAACCCCGTAATGATTCTCCATCAGGATAAACAGCCCTGCGATTACATCCCTGATCAGGCTCTGAGCGCCCAGACCGACCGCGAGACCAACGACCCCAAGCCCGGCCAAAGCTGGCATTATATCTATTCCCGCCTCGGAGAGGACCATAAAGAGAGCGATCAGTATGATAACGACCACACCCGTCCTCACAAAGACCGTAGAAAGGGTGTCCGACCTCTTCTTGATCTCCTCCTCAGGGTGCCCAGCCATCCTTCTTGAGACCGTCGCCTTCACCGCCCGTGGGATGAGCCTCCTCACGATGAGGTAGACGATGAGGGAGATGAGGATGATAACCAGTATCCTGGTGCCATGCTCCAATAGCCAATCGGTAAACCCTGGCATGATCTCCTATCTGCCCTTAAATTCAGGCTCCCTCTTCTCCAGGAACGACTTGATCCCCTCCTGAAAGTCCTCAGTCTGAGTGGTTATGCTTACCGCCAAACCCTCGTAGGACTGGGAGACGGCGAAATCACTGACATCGAGCCCCTTATAAACCATGCGCTTGGTCAGCTCGATGGCCACTGAGGGCATACTTGTTATCCTACCCGCAAGCTCCCTGGCCACCTTCATCAAATCCTCATCGGGAACAACCCAGCTCACCAGACCTATTCGCTCCGCCTCCCTGGCGTCGATTATATCGCCGGTCCACATAAGCTCAAGGGCTTTCGCTATCCCCACAATCCTTGGCAGAAGATATGATGCCCCGGTATCAGGAGCGAGCGCCCTCCTTATGAATATAGCGCTAAATCTGGCGCTCTGGGCTGCTATCCTGATATCACAACCGAGTGCAATGGAAAACCCCGCCCCGGCAGCGATGCCGTTTACCGCAGCGACTACCGGCTTCTCTACATCATGGAGACTCCGTCCAATCCTGCTGAAAAAACCAACGGGCTCAAGGAGAAGCCTTCGTGTCATCTCCGCCTTCTCCGCCTGGGTGAGGTCAGCGCCGGAGCAGAAACCACGCCCAGCCCCGGTGATGATCAACGCCTTTACCTCATCATCCCGGTTTGTCTCCCCAAGCGCCTGGACGATCTCTTCCATTAAAGCGTCGCTCAGGGCATTGAGTTTATCGGGGCGGTTTAGTGTCATGGTGGCGACTCCCCCACACTTCTCCAGAATCAAGCTTTGATAGCCCACTTTGCACCTCCCACTTAAGACTACCCTATACCAATTATAATTATAACGAGAGAGAAACGAGGATAGCAAGCAAAAACAGGGTGCTAGGAGAGCCTCCTCGGGCGATACTGTATCGCCTCGGCAAGATGGCATGTCTCGATCACCTCAGAGCCTGAGAGGTCGGCGATGGTCCGGGCGAGCTTGAGGATACGGTGAAAGGCACGAGCGGAGAGGTAAAGCTGCTTCATCGCCGCCCTTAAGAGCCCCTGGGCAGCGGGAACCACTTGACAGAACTCCTTCACCTCTACCGGCATCATATCGGCATTGGTGAGAAGCCTTGCCCCCCTGAACCTCTCACACTGCATATGGCGTGCCTCCTCAACCCTGGCCCGAACACCCTCCGAATCCTCACCCACCCCATCATCCACCAGCTTCTCATACTCAACCCTTGGAACCTCAACGAATATGTCGATCCGATCCAGGAGGGGCCCACTAACCCTCTTCTGATAGCGAGAGACAAGGCTCGGGGAGCAGGTGCACTCCTTAACAGGGTCGCCATAGTAGCCGCAGGGGCAGGGGTTCATCGCCGCAACCAGCATGAAGTTTGCCGGGAAGGTGACGCTTCCCTGGGCGCGGCTTATGGTGACCACCTTATCCTCCATTGGCTGGCGCAGGACCTCGAGTGCAGCATGCCCGAACTCGGGCAACTCATCGAGAAAGAGGACACCGCGGTGGCTAAGGCTTATCTCCCCCGGCCTAGGCCACCTCCCCCCACCGACAAGCCCGGCATGGGAGATAGTATAGTGAGGGGATCGAAATGGCCTCTGGGTGATAAGCGGGGTCTCTGAAGGCAAGAGCCCACTCACACTATACACCTTGGTAACCTCCACGGCCTCCTCAGTGGTCATCTTGGGGAGGATGGAGGGGAGGGACCGGGCCAGGAGCGTCTTTCCGCTCCCCGGCGGGCCGCTCATAATCAGGTTATGCCCCCCCGCAGCCGCCACCTCAAGCGCCCTCTTGACATGCTCCTGCCCCTTTATGTGTGCCAAGTCAACAGCCGACCAGCTAGCTTGAGCCACCCCCTCCCCCTCTTCCGGAATATACTCTGGAATGATCATCTCACCACGAAGGTGAGCCACAAGCTCCCCAAGGGATGAAACCGGGACGATCCTAACCCCCTCTACAAGTGATGCTTCCCTGGCATCGATAGCGGGGACAAAAACCGAGGAAAGCCCCATCTCCCTGGCAAAGGAGACCATGGAGAGGATGCCGTGGGTATGGCGAAGTGTGCCATCAAGGGAGAGCTCACCAAGGAAAAGGGTCTGGGAGACATCTGAGGAGAGCTGCTCAGAGCTGAGGAGGATACCAACTGCAATGGGCAGGTCGTAGGCAGGGCCTTCCTTCCTCAGGTCAGCGGGGGCAAGGTTGACCGTAATCCTCTTTGCTGGGAAATCGCAGCCAGAGTTTCTGATGGCAGCCCTGACCCTCTCCCTCGCCTCCTGAACAGCGGCATCAGGGAGTCCAACGATATTCAGGGCGGGGAGGCCACTGGAGATATCGACCTCCACCTCCACATCCCTTGCATCGAGACCAACCACCGCCGCCGTCCTCACCTTTGCTAACATATTGCGATTATAGCAGAGGTATCCTTCAGGCTCAAGCGAACTGCTTGTTTTGAGAACGCCACCGTGATATACTAAATCGATGATCGGTGGAAAGCCTGGCTGAATAAATGTAAAGGGGGGAGGAGATATGCCAAGATTGGGAGCTTTGGAGATCGGGCTTATCGTGCTGGTGGTCCTGATTGTCTTTGGTGCTGGGAAGCTGCCGCAGGTCTTCGGAGCCTTAGGCAAAGGGATCCGCGAGTTCCGCAGGGGCAAATCTGGGGAGGAGGAGCTCAGCAAGCCAAAGGAGGCCAAGGAGATCACCGCATCTGGTGAGGAAGCCAAGTAAACCGAGCTATCACTCGGTGAGTGCCGGGTAGGGATTGACTCTATGAGTATCGGCCCCCTTGAAGTGCTTGTTATCCTTGTTGTCGCCCTGCTGGTCGTCGGCCCGCAGAGACTGCCCAGGGTCGCCCGTGATCTGGGTAGGGCGATGAGCCACTTCAGGCAGGCTTATAACAACCTTAAAGAAGAGATAAACCAGGAACTGGATGTCCTGGATGAGGAAGAAAAGTCCGGACAGGGAAAGAAATAGTCCTGCGGCCGATGAGAAAAAGCTCGCCATTGCTGGACACCTTGTAGAGCTGAGGAGCCGACTTCTTAAGTCGGTGATTGCTGCTGGAGTCTGTATAGGCGCCTCATTTGCCTTTGTCCCCTATGTCTTCGATTTCCTAAAGAGCAGAGCGCCGAATGTAGAACTGATCTATATAACCCCAACTGGAATGCTTGGCACTTACATGAAGGTAGCTATCTATTGCGGCCTTGCCTTGGCCCTACCCATCCTCATATATGAATTGCTGATGTTCCTTTCGCCGGCGCTAAAGAGAAATGAGAAAAGGTATATCTATAGATCATTGCCTGCAGTTGTCATTTTCTTCATCGCTGGGGTGGCATTTTCGTATTTTGTACTACTACCTCCCGCTCTTGGCTTCCTACAGCGATTCAACCTCGGAATTACCCCTCTATGGACGGTGGACAAGTATGTCTCGCTTGTGGTGCAACTCCTCTTCTGGGTTGGGCTAGTGTTTGAGCTACCATTTCTCATGTTCTTGCTGAGCAAACTGGGGGTGGTCACCCCCCAGTGGCTTGCCAATAAAAGGAAATACAACCTTATCTTTGCCTTCATCCTCGGCGCCGCTATCACCCCAACATTTGACCCCGTTAACCAATGCCTGGTAGCCCTCCCCATCATCCTGCTATTTGAAATAGGCATCCTGCTCGCCAAGCTGGCCAGAAGGGGAGAGGTACCCCTCGTGCCAGCAGAAGCCGAAGCCACAGAGTGACCAGGTGAATTCCTCGAGGCCACCCTCACAATGGTACTATTGTAGGAGTGACCTTTGACCCAAATGGGTCTTGACCCCCAACCCCCCTATAGCATAATGTAAACGCTACGAAGGACTTGACATATTTTTGCACTGTAGTATAATTAAATATAGTTCTGCCTAAAATAGTCGATATGGCCTATTTGGGCCACAAGCGGGGGTAAACTAGACAAGGGGGGGTATCATGGCAAAGGTAGTGAATCTATGGGATCAAGAGTTTCGCGTGGTGAGAGAGGGGCTTGACCGGGATGAGGTGGAGGCATTTATTCAGAAGCTGAAGGAAGACCACAAACCGGCGATGGAGCCGGGTTATGTAGCCTCCCTAAAGAAGCTTGCCGAGCAGACGGTGATCGAGGCTGATAAAATGGGCATGGCTATCAAAGAGGAGGCAAGGAGGGACGCCGAAGCCCAGGCTTCCAAGATAATCTCCGAGGCACAGCAGAAGGCACGACAGATCATAGAGGAAGCGGTTGGAACCAGCACCGCCGCTTCAACGGAGACCGCAAATATCATGCGTGCCGCAGGCGAGAAGGCGGCCCAGATAGAGGAGCGGGCCAAGGAGGAAGCTGATCGCATGGTCGAGAGGAGCCGCGAGATCGTGCAAAAGGAGATAGAGGGGTCCTTCAATAGGGCCTATCAGAGGCTCTTCAGCGACCTTCAGGATCTGGTAAAAGAGGCCAGAGAACTAGAGACAAACCTGAAGGCTAAGGTGCTCGGTGCCTCATCCTTAAGCTCGGAAGAGGTAAAGGTTGAGGAAGAAGCCGAGATAGCTGGGATAAAGACTGAGGCCGAAAAAGAAGATGAGATGAGAGTGGAGGTTGAGAGGGCATGGGCTGAAGCCAAGGAGAGGCTCGAAAGGGAAGCCATAGGCAGGGAAGAGCTCAAAGAAGGGGCAATGATGGCTGAAGATGGCTATTCAGGAGGCAACGGATCTGCTCCACCTACAGAGCCTGTAGGGGTTAAGTTCCCCCAGGAGCTCTTTCCCTCCGTCAAGGAGGAAGGTGCGATAGCCATCGAGCAGACGGAGGAACCCCATCTCAGCCTTGAGGAGGATATACGCTCACTCGAGATGAGGGACGAGATAGCGGAGCTTGCCTCTGACAAGGAGCTCGTAGCCCTTGCCTGGGAGGAAGAGAACCTCAAGCCCCAAGGCCACAAGGATGTGTCCCTCTATCAAGGGACTGTAGAGCTAGTGATAGCACCCCCTGTGGATTTTGTGCAACTCAAAGAGCTTCAGAGGTGCCTCGAGAGGTCTTCTCTGATGAAAGTTGTGGGGACTGAGGGGACCTCAACGGGGGGTACATCCATCACCCTTTCTCTGGACAGGCCACTTCCTCTGGTGAGCGTCCTCAGTGACCTGCCGATGGTGAAAGAGGCGGTGGCAAGCAGTAACGGCTCACCGGAGCACCAAACACTCGTGATAACAATGAGAAGAAACTAATTCCTTTTTCAACCTGGGGCGTGGTGTCTCACGCAGACGCTGTTCTCAATAAGGCCATCGTAATCGGCGGGGCAAATGTAGAAGGGGGGGCTGCTTCGCAGCCCCCCCTAAAACCTCTCTAATTCACCTCGCATCTGCCTGAACGAGAAAGGCACCAGCCTATCAATAGCATTGCACCTCTAAGCCGGGACAGTCTCCACAAAATCGTAGACAGGAACCTCGATAGTATGTGTTGGCTTCATTGACCAAAGGATACGATTAACCTTATCTGCTACCCCAGGGTCAAAATATTGCTCTCCACATTGTTCACAAACCCAAGCCGGGACATGCTCAATCACTACAAGCTGGCCATGCTTTTCCTCGGTTAATCGCAGTTCCCTGAATACCGCTTCACGCTTACAAAAGGGACATCTCCACCCCGCCATTTTATCCTACCTCCTGATTCTAGTTTTGCCATCCTTCCATCCATTCCATAAGAGAAGGATAATAGACAGTAATCACTGCTAAAGAAGGGGGCTCCGAGACCACTACATGCAATATTATACCAGCTTTTGTTATCCTATAGACTAAATAGCTGGGGCCTCTAGGGTCTTCAGGGTAAACCTCTATAATTTCAGCATCATTGCTTAACATAGCTTCGATGATTTGAGTTTCAGTGATGTGGTGTTCTCCCATGCGAGACTGTGCATGGCGGCTAACCTTATAGGTTTTCTGTTCAAAGCACTCTTTAATTTTAGCAAGCAGGTGGTTCACTCTGACCCCTACATTTCAATGACTTATATATCAGATATAGGGGCATATTGTCAATTTTTGCTTTTTCAACCGGGGCGTGGTGCCTCAAGAATAGGCTGTTCCCAATAAGGCTAAAGCAATTAGCAGCACATGCGCCTTAATCTGTAGGACATCTGCCTGTCGATAACCCACAGGTCAAAAAAGGGTGTCCAGAGGGGCGAAGCCCCTTTGGCAGGGGTTTAGGGTATCCCCCAAGAATTTATATCTTCCCCCTCTCCTACAAGGAGAGGGGGTCAGGGGGTTTTTTCAACGGGGGCGTGGTGTCTCAGGCAGATGCTATTCTCAATAAAGCCATTGTAATCAGCAGAACAGATGTATAAATGGGGGGGGCTGCTTCGCAGCCCCCCCCCAAATACCTCCGCAATTAAAACCACACTTGACCTATATGAGAAAGACATCCGCCTGTCGAGGA
>DAOWNJ010000133.1 GCA_030642645.1 Dehalococcoidia bacterium
ACCTTTTCGTAGCTGGCGTCGGGATCGGGATAGATGGGCTTGTATGCATCTCCCCGCCCATTGGCCTCCAGGTAGCTCTTGGTTACCTCATCGGAGGGGAAAAGCCCCACCTTCGCCCCAGCCTCAACCGACATATTGGCTATGGTTAGACGCTGGGAGATATTCATGTTGGAAACGGTCTCGCCGCCGAACTCAAGCGCCATATAGGTTGCCCCTTCGGAGCCGATCATCCCGACGAGATAGAGGACGAGGTCCTTGGCATAGACGCCCTCTTGGAATCGACCTTTTATAGTAACCTTTGTGCTCTTGGGAACGCGAAACCATGTCCTCCCCAATCCCATAGCGATGGCAATATCTGTGGAGCCCATCCCGGTGGCAAATGCACCGATTGCTCCTGCGGTTACGGTATGGGAATCAGCCCCAACGATCACCTCACCCGGGCTGGCGTAGACCTCGCTAACCAGTTGATGGCAGATTCCCTCCCCAATATCAAAAAGGTGACAGCCACAGGCGTTGGCGAACCCCCTGAGGAAGGAATGGTCGTTTGATTGCTCACGAGTCGGGCTCGGAGAGGCATGGTCTATGAAGATGGCGGTTCTGGATGGATTGGCGATCCTTTCAAGACCACTGGCCTCAAGCTGTCTTACCGCCAGCGGGCCGGTGCTGTCTTGAAGGAAGCAAAGGTCAACATGAGCGATTACAATATCCCCACTACTGGCATCTGTCCCTGACTTCTCACTCAGTATCTTCTCGGCTATCGTCTTTCCCAAAGCATGTCCTGTAGTGAATTACATTCTTTCCAGTTGCCTCTCGGCCAACTCACCAATGTAGGGCAGCTTGTATCTCAGGCCCACAAATGCCTTGACCATCAAGACTACCCAGAGGATGAACGCCACAGCCCCTACTATCCCGCTGAAGACTGTCCCCATGAATGGAATCCAGCCCAAAGCCAAACCGATCAGGGTTAGACCGCCGAAGGTGATAATGGACTGCATAGCATGGAAGCGAACGAACTGGTCATCCTTCTCTATAATGATGAATATCAGCCCACTCACCCAGCCCAGGATATAGCACAGCAGGCCCGCTAGGTTTGGCTCAAGCCCTGTGGTCGCTCTACCCCCCGGCTTCCTCGGCGGTGCACCTGGAGTCAAGCTGGCCCCACAGTTCTGACAGAACCTGCTGGTGTCAGAGTTTTCAGAGCCACAGTGTGGGCAAAACACCTTTCCCCCCTTGGTATTCCATTTGCGTGAGAGAAACCTTCTTTCAATCTGGGGCAATTATAGCGAGGAGTTCACCCTTGGCCACACTATCCCCTTTCCTATGGGCAATTGTTTTGACCATTCCATCGATAGGGGAGGTGAGGGGGGTCTCCATTTTCATCGCCTCCACTATTACGATTGTATCCCCAGCCTTGACCCGATCCCCCTCATTCACCTCATACCTGATGATCATCCCGGGCATTGGTGCATGGATGGCAGCCTCACCGGCAGCAACCGCTACAGGTTCAGCTTTTGCATCAGCCCTTGTGGCAGGGTTAAAGGTTCGGATCACCCGCGGGGCAGCAGCCTCAGGCTTAGCTCCCTCTGCCTCGAGCTCGACCTTGTAGTATTCGTCATCCACATAGACATGAAATGTCCTGATTCCAGGGCCCTTTGACGGGGCCTCTGCCCTCTCAAAAAGCTTTCCCTGCTTCGCCCTGCTAATGAGCTCATCTTCCCTCTTCACATCATCCAGTGTCTTCGCCCTTGTCTCCGGGGGAGGCTCTTCAAGGCCATACTTCCACCTTAAGAATCGCATCCCGGTTGTCGGGTAAATGGCGTAGATGAGCGTATCACCAATGTTTCTGGCGATCCCCTTTGTGTCCTCCATTGCCTTCTCAAGCTCAGGCTCAAGCACATCGGCAGCCCGTGAGGTTATCGGCTCCTCACCCCGTTCATATCCCTTAAGGCCTATCCTCTCAACCTCCGGATCGACCTGTGCCGGTGGCTTGCCGTAGAGGCCATATATATAGTCCTTTACCTGGGATGAGATCATGCTATATCTATCGAAGAGGACATTCTGCACCGCCTGAATCCCCACGATCTGGCTTGTTGGGGTGACCAGGGGGGGGCACCCGAGCTCCTTCCTCGTCCTTGGCAACTCCCGATAGACATCGTCCAGCCTGTCAAGGGCGTCTGCCTCCTTAAGCTGGGCAAGAAGGTTTGTGGTCATGCCACCGGGTATCTGATGAAGCAGGACACCGGTGTCGATGACCGCCATCCCCGCTGAGGCCAGATAGTCTCGATACTTTGGTGCTATCCCCTCCAGCATCTGGTCCAGCTTAAAAAGATGGGCCAGGTCAAGCCCCGTATCCCTTGGGGTCCCCTGAAGGGCAACAACAATGGGCTCGACCGCGGGCTGGGAGGAGCGAAGGGCGAAGGGGGCAAGACAACAATCAATAATATCCACCCCGGCCTCGACCGCCTTGAGGCAGCTCATGGATGCCATCCCGCTGGTGTAGTGGGTATGAAGCTCCACGGGAACCACGAGAGCCCTCTTCAGGGCCAGGATAAGCTCATAGGCATCGTAGGGGGCAATCAGCCCGGCCATATCCTTAATGCAGATGGAGTCGGCTCCCATCTCCTGGAGGGTGATGGCTTTTTTGACATAATAATCAATGTTGTAGATCGGCCCCCCCATCTTGCGCTCGGTGAGGGAGTAGCATATCGCCCCCTGGATGTGTTTTCCGGTCTCTCTTATGGCCTTAAATGCCATCTCGAGGTTTCGCTCATCGTTCAGCGCATCGAAGACGCGGAATATATCGATCCCTGC
>DAOWNJ010000130.1 GCA_030642645.1 Dehalococcoidia bacterium
ATTTGAGGATAGCGAGGATGTCATCGAGATCATCAAATGGCGCGAGATATACGAGCATATAGAGAGCGCTATCGACAAGTGTGAGGATGTGGCCAATGTGCTCGAGGGGGTAATGATCAAGAGTGCCTGATGGCTCTCTGGCGGTCCTTATAATCCTCATCATCCTAGCCCTTGGTTTCGGCCTTGCCAATGGCTTCAATGATGCCGCTAATGCTATTGCCACCGTAATCGGCACCCGCGTCCTCTCCCCAAGGGTTGCCATCGGGATGGCAGCTATTTTGAACTTCGCCGGGGCAGCAACGGGCACCGCCGTTGCCGCCTTCATCGTCAAAGGGGTCATCGATCCTGAGCTTGTTGATACTCCGGAACTGACCACAATATGGATCAGCGCCCTTATCGCTGTCATCCTCTGGACGGTATTTGCCACCTACCTCGGCCTCCCGATAAGTGTGAGCCACTCCCTGATCTCCAGCCTCATCGGTGCCGGGGTGGCTGTGGCGGGGAGCGCCGTCATCTGGGGTGGGTTCTATAAAGTGCTTTCAGCAATGGTCTGCACCCCCATCCTCGGCTTTATCGGAGGTTTTCTTTTGATGGTCGCCCTCCTCTGGATACTCAGAAGGAGGGCCCCAGAAGCAGTGAGAGGGCTCTTCAGCAGGCTTCAGATCCTCTCCGCCGCATTTATGTCCTACGCCCATGGGAAGAACGACGGCCAGATGCCAATGGCGGTGCTCGCCGTGGCGCTGATGATATACCACGGAGGGGCTGAGCTTGAGATCCCATTCTGGGTAGTGGCCATCTCCGGGCTTTCCATCGCAACGGGGACCGCCCTCGGAGGATGGAGGGTCATCCGAACCCTTGGGGTAAAGATTACCACCCTCAGACCGGCTCAGGGGTTTGCCGCCGAGGGCTCAGCGGCGGTGGTGATCGAGATCGCTTCACACCTTGGCATCCCGGTAAGCACCACCCACTGCATCTCCAGCTCGATAATGGGGGTCGGCGCCACCAGACGCTTCTCAGCGGTGAGGTGGGGGGTGGCCAGAAGCATCGTCCTGGCCTGGATACTGACCATCCCTATCTGCGTCGGCCTGAGCTGGGCCTTCGCCCAACTCCTGGGAGCCATCTTTTAGGGTCGCATATCTTGGCTTTGCGGTCTTGGTGTGGTATAATTCATTAGTCCGGAGTTAATGGAGGTGTAAATGGCTGAAAATGCGCTTGGTGGCGTAAAAGTATTAGAGTATGCAAGCCTCGTAACTGGCCCCTACTCATCAAAGCTCCTCGCAGACCTCGGGGCAGAGGTGATAAAGATAGAGGGGCCAGGGGCCGGGGATGAGGCAAGAAGAAGGGGCCCGTTCCCCAGTGACAGCCCGCATCCCGAGAGGAGCGGGCTATTTTTATACCTTAACACCAATAAGCTTGGGATCACCCTCGACCCTGAGACTCCAACCGGAAAAAAGATATTCCTTGAGCTTTTAAGGTGGGCTGATATACTTATCGAGGACAAGCCCCCAATGGAAATGGAGCGGCTTGGGTTCACCTACGAGGAGCTCAAGGAGGTAAACCCATCCCTCGTCATGACCTCAATAACCCCCTTCGGCGAGTTCGGCCCATATCGGGACTACAAGGCGTATAACCTCAACCTCAGCCATGGCTCAGGAGCAGGTTACCTTACCCCTGTTGGCCCGGATGAGGCCGAACTAGGGCCTGTCAAGGGTGGAGGTTTCTACGATGACTACTGCGATGGCCTCAGCGCCGCATCAGCCACACTGGTGGCTCTATACTGGCGCCAGATGACAGGAATTGGACAGCATGTAGATGTATCCAAACAAGAGGCATCGATAAACTTTGATAGGGCTGAGATCAGCCTCTACGCCTCTAATGGGATCATCGCCAGGAGGGTGCGAGCCGCAGGAGGGATAGGCCTTTCAGCATGTAAGGATGGCTATATTCTGGTAGCCGCAGCCGATGAGCACCAGTGGAGGACCCTCGTGGAGATAATGGGCAACCCTGAGTGGACTAAGGATGAGAGGTTTAAGGATGTACCATCTCGTTTTCAGCATTCCGCGGAGTGGGCCTCACATTTAAGTGATTGGATGAAGAATTATAGTAAAGATGAACTCTATCACAAAATCCAGGGAGCGGGGGTCCCCTGCGGCGTAGTTAGAACGACAGGTGATTTAATAGAGCGTGATGAGCAACTAAAGGCAAGAGGATTCTTCACAGAGATCGAACACCCCATGGCCGGTAGGCTTACATACCCCTCATCCCCATATAGACTCTCAGAGACACCATGGGCAGTGGAGCGCCCCGCCCCCCTCTTAGGTCAGCACAATGAGGAGATATACTGCCAGCGCCTTGGCTACACCAGAGAGGAGCTGGTAAAGATGAGAGAGGCAGGGATAATCTAGGAAGGAGGATCACGATGGATAGAGGCGCTCTTGAAGGGGTGAGAGTTCTTGACTTCACACAGGTTTGGGCAGGTCCCTACTGCACACAGCTATTAGCCACTAACGGGGCAGAGGTAATCAAGATTGAAAGCGAAGGGCGGATTGATTTATCCAGGCTCCTCTCGGTAACCCTGGGGATCCACTATGAGGGCAAGGACGAATCAACTTTGTTCAATCTCCTAAACCCCAATAAGAAGTGTATAACCCTCAACCTCCGAAAACCGAAGGCGGTTGAACTGGCTAAAGAGATCTGCAGGGTCTCGGATGTTGTCACCGAGAACTTCCGCCCCGGGGTAATGAAAAGGCTCGGGCTCGACTACGAGGCATTAAAGGAGGTGAAGTCCGATATCATCTACCTCTCCTCATCGCAGCGAGGAGGTAAAGGGCCTGAGTGGAACTATGCAGGCTATGCCCCTACATTCGCTATGCTTGGAGGGCTTTC
>DAOWNJ010000080.1 GCA_030642645.1 Dehalococcoidia bacterium
CCCCCCCATCTTGCGCTCGGTGAGGGAGTAGCATATCGCCCCCTGGATGTGTTTTCCGGTCTCTCTTATGGCCTTAAATGCCATCTCGAGGTTTCGCTCATCGTTCAGCGCATCGAAGACGCGGAATATATCGATCCCTGCCTCAGCCGCATGATGGACGAAGGCCCTTACCACATCATCAGGATAATTCCGATAGCCTACAAGGTTCTGACCCCGAAGAAGCATCTGAAGCCTTGTATTGGGCATGAGCCTCTTGAGGAGTCTCGGCCTCTCCCATGGGTCCTCGTTCAGGAATCTGTGGGGGACATCAAATGTTGCCCCTCCCCAGACCTCCATTGAGTAAAACCCTGCCCTGTCCATCTCACTAGCCAGGAGCTCCATATCCTCGGTTCTCATCCTTGTTGCCAGTGATGACTGATGACCATCCCTGAGTGTGGTATCGCAGACCTTGAGCGGATTTGTCTCTGTTGTCATCCTCATCTCCCTTGAGTATATCTGGGGAATATCCTTGATTGCCATAGAACCCCCATCCTCATGATCTCCTCTCGCCCCGAACTCCTCCAGAGGCTCGGCGCCATCGATGGCCTTATGGAGGCTACCTGAGCCTCCTCCTCGTAGGCATTTATGGCAGCGGTAATGGCAGCGGTGAGCGCGCTCCTATCCTTCACAAATCCCCTTTACACTGGGATATTCCCATGTTTCTTCGGTGGCCTTGTCTCCCTCTTTGAGGAGAGCATCTCAAGGGCGCTTATTATCCTTGGCCTCGTCTCCTGTGGCATGATGACGGCGTCGATATAGCCCCTCGAGGCGGCGATATAGGGGTTATAGAATAGCTCCCGGTACTCCTCTATCTTCTCCTGAAGCTTGGCATCCGGGTCCTGGGCCTCCTTTATCTCCCTGCGGTGGATTATGGCCGATGCCCCCTCCGCCCCCATAACGGCGATCACTGCTGTTGGCCAAGCGATGACATAATCGGCACCAAGGTGCTGACTGCACATCGCAAGATACGCCCCACCGTAGCTCTTCCTGGTGGTGAGCGTTATCTTGGGAACGGTGGCCTCTGAGTAGCACCAAAGGAGCTTTGCCCCGTGCCTTATTATCCCTGCCCACTCCTGCTCGCTCCCGGGGAGGTATCCGGGGACATCGGAGATGGTTATTAGAGGGATGTTGAATGCATCGCAGAATCGAATGAATCTGGTAGCCTTGTCTGCGGCATTGACATCGAGGCAGCCTGCGAGGACCTTTGGCTGGTTGGCGATAATCCCCACCACCCTTCCATTCATGCGGGCAAAGCAGACGATTATGTTCTGGGCATAGTAGTAGTGGGGCTCAATAATATCCCCATTATCAACTATAGAGGTGATCACCTCCCTCATATCGTAGCTCCTGCGGGGGTCATCGGGGATTATACTATCGAGATTCGGGTCGGTTCGATTTGGGTCATCGGTGGGCTCAAGGATAGGCGGGTCATCCATGTTATTTGATGGCAGGTAGTCTAAAAGCCTCTTGATCATCTCGATGGCCTGGGCGTCGTCATCGCATGCGAAGTGGGCCACCCCGCTTTTTTCATTGTGAACCATCGCCCCACCCAGTTCCTCGAAGGTTATCTCCTCACCGGTTGCCGATTTTATGACATCCGGCCCGGTGATGAACATGTGGCTTGTCCCTTTGACCATGAAGACCCAATCTGTCATCGCCGGGGAGTAGACTGCCCCCCCTGCGGTTGGGCCCATTATCGCTGATATCTGGGGGATGACCCCCGAGGCACAGGAGTTTCGATAGAATATGTTTCCATAGCCGGAGAGGGCATCAACCCCCTCCTGTATCCGTGCCCCACCTGAATCGTTGAAGCCGACGAAGGGGACGCCAATACGCATGGCGAGGTCCATTACCTTGCATATCTTCTTGGCATGCATCTCCCCCAGCGTCCCCCCCATTGAGGTGAAGTCCTCCGAGAAGGCACATACATAGCGTCCGTTCACAGTCCCAAACCCGGTCACCACCCCATCCGAGGCAATATAGGTTTGTGGCATATCGAAATTGGTAGAGCGGTGCTGAACGAAGAGGTCAAGCTCCTGGAAGCTCCCGGGGTCGAAGAGGAGGTCGAGCCTCTCCCTGGCGGTAAGCTTCCCCCTCTCATGCTGCCTCTTTATCTGCTCATGCCCCCCCTGTGCCCTCTCCCTTTCCTCTCTCTCTCTCAGCTCTCTAAGTCGGTCCGCCACACTGGACATCAATGTCCTCCTTAGGTATTTAGATAAGGCCTTTGAATTTGATAATAGCTCATTTTACTACTCCCCACCTCACAATGTAAACCGCTCCCAAGGTTCTCAAAAGGCACAGGACATGGTAAAATTCAACCGAGGGGTGAATGATGGGGGATATTATTCCTACTCAATGTGGGATGGTGGAGCTCAGGTGGGGGGAGAGGACCTATGTTATGGGGGTGCTGAACCTCGCCCCTGATTCCTTCTCCGGCGATGGGCTCGGCGGTGATGTGGAGCAAGCACTCTCAAGGGCGAGGATGTTTCAAGAGGAGGGGGTGGATATCATCGATGTTGGTGGTGAGTCCACCAGACCGGGCTCAACACCTGTATCGGTTGAGGAGGAGCTCGGGAGGGTGATCCCGGCGATAGAGAGGATAGTGGGGGAGGTGGGGGTCCCCATAAGCATTGATACCTATAAATCTGAGGTGGCTCGCCGCGCCATAGATAGTGGGGCGGGGATGATCAATGACATCTGGGGACTGAAGTATGACCCCAGGATAGCTGATGTCGCCCGAGAATACAGGGTGCCGCTCATCATTGTGCAGAACCAGCGCAACAGGCCTTATAATGACTTCTTCCCCGAGCTCATCCGAGGCCTCAGGTGGAGCATCGGGATCGCCCTTGAGAGGGGGGTTCAGGAGGGAAACATTATAATCGACCCGGGCATTGGCTTCGGAAAAACACCGGAGCAAAACCTGGAGATCACCCGTCGTCTCGGGGAGCTCAAGGGCCTCGGCAGGCCAATCCTCATCGGACCATCGAGGAAATCCGTGATCGGGCTTGTCCTGGACCTCCCTGTCGACCAGAGATTGGAGGGGACAGCGGCTGCGGTCGCCATTGGGATCGCAAATGGTGCTGATATGGTAAGGGTTCACGACGCCAGGGAGATGGTGAGGGTGACGAGGATGAGCGATGCCATCGTTAGGGGTAAAATATGGTGAAGGTTTACCTTGGCATTGGTTCAAATATGGGGGACCGCAAGGGGAACCTTGACAGGGCGGTTCAGCTTTTGGCCGATAAGGTTAGGGTTGAGGGGGTATCCTCTATATATGAGACAGAGCCCGTTGACTATCCGGACCAGCCCTATTTTCTCAATGCGGCACTGGAGGTCGCGACAGACCTCGGCCCAGTTCAGCTACTCTCGCTGGTAAAGGGGATAGAGGCTACCCTTGGGAGGGTGCCTGGGCTGAGGGGGGCCCCCCGCCCCATTGATATCGACATCCTCCTCTATGATGACCAGGTCATTGAGACCCCCTCCCTCACCATCCCCCACCCTCGCCTTGCCGAGCGTGCCTTTGCCCTCGTCCCCCTGTCGGAGCTCGCCCCGGATGTTGTGCACCCTATAATCGGAAAGCCTATAAAGGAGATCGAGGGTCGTGGTAGCGTGAGGAAATGGGACGAGGGCGATGTTTGAGGTCTCGGTAAGGGAGCATTTCGATGCTGCCCACTATCTCAGGGGCTATCACGGGAAGTGCGAGAAGCTCCATGGGCATCGCTTTGAGGTGGTGGTCAGTGTGAGGGCTGAGGGCATTGATGAGGTCGGCTTGGCCTACGATTTCATCACGCTAAGGGGGCACCTCAGGGAGATACTGGCCCCCCTGGATCATACCTGCCTCAACGATGCCCCCCCGTTCGATCGTATAAACCCGTCCTCGGAAAATATCGCCACTTTTGTTTATGAGGAGCTCCAAAACAGGCTCTGTGATGCTCCTGTATCTATCTCCAGCGTCCAGGTATGGGAATCAGCGGAGAGCTCGGTAACCTTCATTCCGTAATTCTACTTGGATTGTGAGGCCTCGCTGGTCTCTTTTGTAACCTCAGGCTTTGGCACCTCAGTAGCAGTGGTGGCGATTGTCCAGCCAATCCAGAAGGCCAGTGCCAGGATGCCCAGGAAGAGCACGATCACAGGGACTGCGACCGCCCAGTAGCTCCCGATAACTATCCCCCATATAAAAAGACCCGCCAATGTAACAGTGCCCAAACAGATGAGCACACCGCCTATGCGTGACCTATCCATTGTCTATCACTACCTCCTGTATATACTCTATCCCCTAAGGTTGGGGGGGAGCAGATTTGGTATTGTATCCTCTATTGGATAAAGCTCATTGCAGCTCTCGCAATGTAGCGACCCCTTTATGACCTCCTTTTCATCCTCCTCCTCGACGGTGAGTTTGAGGGGCCCCTTACATACAGGACAGGCCAATATGTCCATAAGCTCTCTCCTCATATTCCCTCCTTATAGAGATTCTACCCTAGAGTGCTACACTAGTCAACTTGCTTGACAGCGCTGGAATAGTCTTATAGAATTGGGCCGCGTAAGGTGTAGTAGAGAGGGAAGGTATAATAATGAAGAGGACTCGTATCTGTGATCTACTTGGGATCGATTATCCTATAATCCAGGGTGGGATGACCTGGATTGCCGGTGCTGAGCTTGCCGCTGCGGTTTCTGAGGCGGGAGGCCTGGGGATAATCAGCACTAATGCCGGGATGGAGCTTGAAGCTGATCCGGCGGAGCATCTGAGAGGC
>DAOWNJ010000061.1 GCA_030642645.1 Dehalococcoidia bacterium
ACTGCGGCAAGGGTGGCGGTGGGGGCGGTGGCTAAGAGATTCCTGGAGGAATTTCGCATCAGTGTCCATAGTCATACCGTCGCTATTGCGGGGAAGAAGGCCAGGGAGGTTGAACGCATAGATTGGGATAGGGTGGAACGCTCTATGGTTCGCTGTGCCGACGAGAGGGCGGAGAGGCTGATGATAGCAGCGATAACCGATGCCAAGTCGGCGGGGGATAGCGTTGGCGGTGTCTTCGAGGTTGTCGCTACCGGGGTTCCTATTGGCCTGGGAAGCCATGTTCAGTGGGATCGAAGGCTCGATGGCAGGATCGCCCAGGCTATGATGAGCATCAATGCGGTGAAGGGGGTGGAGATCGGGGCCGGTTTTGCCGTATCAGCCCTTCTCGGCTCTCAAGCCCATGATATAATCGAGCCTGGATTTGGTCATAAGACTAACCGCGCCGGGGGGACTGAGGGAGGGATGACCAATGGTGAGCCGATTGTGGTTCGTGCTGCCGTAAAGCCAATCTCTACCCTCTTAAGTCCCCTGCCCTCAATAGACCTCAAGACGGGCAAGGAGGTAGAGGCCCATGTTGAGCGTAGCGACATCTGCGTTGTCCCCGCAGCGGGGGTGATCGGGGAGGCCATGCTCGCCATCGTCCTCGCCGATGCCTTCCTGGAGAAGTTCGGTGGAGACAATATAGATGAGACACACACGAACTATCAGGGCTACCTCGCTTCGATAAAAAACAGGTATGAATAGGCTTGGCTTTCACTGCAATCGCTTGTTTCATATAGAGGGGGGAATACTGCTAAACGGGCTTCGTCGAGGTGAGTTCTATAACTTCCCGCAGGATGATATGGTGGCTCTTATCGAGCAGATTCGCCATTTAGATATTGTTATGAGCATTCACACCCCCCTCGTGAGGCTTGATTGGTACCCTGAGCCACCAACCTGGTCCTTCCTCTGCGATATTGACAGGGAGAAGAGGGAGCTCACCATGAGGATGGTGGGGGATACTGCCCAGAGGGCTGAGTATTTTGGAGCGGAGTATATGGTGGTCCACTTCCCCTCCCCTCCCTCACAGGAAGCCCCGGTGGACTACGATGAGTTGAGGAGGATCGCTCTTGAGAGCTGCTACCAACTTGACCTCCTGAGCGATAGATATGGCGTATCAATGCACCTCGAAGGCATTGGGCCAAGCCCCCTCATCAATATCGAGTTTCTGTCTGAGGTGTTCACTGAGTTCCCCAAGTTTTGCTGCTGCTTTGACACCGGCCATATGAGCCTCGCTTCAAAGAGGGAGGGCTTTGACCTCTACCGGTTCGCAGAGGAGATGGCGCCCTATGTAGGCTCCGTTCATCTGTGGAATACCCGTGGCGTCGAGGATTACCTCAATTTCCACCATATCCCAATTCACCCCAGCCAGAGAGCTGAGGATGGTTGGGTTGACATCGCCAGGGTATTAAAGGGGCTTGGGGCAGCAAGCAACCCCTTCCCGCTCATCCTTGAGAGCCCCCCCTGGTATCCTGAGGCCCTGGGAGATTATGATTACCGAGATGGAGTGAAATGGGCGAAGGAGCTCCTGGAAACATCATCCTGATCGGCTTCTCAACCACAGGGAAATCGAGGGTGGGGAGGGAGGTGGCAAGACGCCTTGGCCGGAGTTTTCTGGACATCGATGATGAGATCGTAGCTTTAAGCGGTAAAGCTATCCCTAGGATATTCGCCGAGGATGGGGAGGAGCATTTCAGGCAGCTTGAGCACCAGGTATTAACGGAGGCCTTGAGAAGGGATGGGATTGTCATCGCCTGTGGTGGTGGGGCGGTAGTCGACCCGGAAAACCGTGAGCTGATGATGGGGGGCGGGGTGGTGGTCTCGCTTGAGGCGAAACCAGAGACTATATACCGCCGCCTCCTCGCTGATACTGAGTATTCCCCAAGCCCTCTCGTCCGTCCCCTGCTCTTGGGGGAAGACCCCCTGGAACGAATCAAGTCGCTGAAGGAGGCCCGTCAGTCCTTTTACGCTATGGCCGACTGGACGGTCTCCACCGATAACCTCTCCATTGATGAAGTGGCTGAGGAGGTGCTTCGTGGCTTCGGCTATGGGAGGCGTCGCTTTGAGGGACTAGGCCAGCTTGAAGCCTCTTTTGAGGTGAATACCACATCAGGGTTCTACCCGGTATTTGTTGGCTGGGGGATGCTCGATAGGCTGGGGCAAAAAATGAGCCAAGCCGGACTTGGCGGCTCGGCCTATTTGATAAGCGACGAGAATGTATTCCCCCTCTATGGCGATAGGGTGAAGAGGTCCCTAGAGGGGGCTGGCTTCATCGTTGAGTCTATGATCCTGCCTCCTGGGGAAGGCACAAAGACCTTTGATAGTGCAATGAAGATATATGACTGGCTGGTAGGTAGGCGTGCCGAGCGAGGTCATGCCGTAATCGCCCTTGGGGGTGGTGTGATTGGAGACCTCGCCGGGTTTGTTGCTGCTACCTACCTCAGGGGACTCCCCTTTGTTCAGGTCCCAACAAGCCTCGTGGGCATGGTCGATGCCGCCATCGGGGGGAAGGTGGCTGTAGACCACCCGGAGGGTAAAAACCTGATCGGTGCCTTCTATCAGCCTCATCTTGTCCTCGCCGATGTCCAGGCCCTCACCTCTTTGCCTGGAAGGGAGCTCACATCGGGATGGGCTGAGGTGATAAAGCATGGCCTTATCCTCGACCGGGAGCTTTTCCAGTTTCTGGAGGCTCACCAGGGAAGGCTTATAGCTCTGGAGGAGGAGACAACTACAGAGGCTGTTCGGTGGAGCGCTGGTCTCAAGGGCAAAATAGTAGGTGAAGATGAGAGGGAGACCGGAAGGAGAACCATCCTGAACTACGGGCATACCATCGCCCATGCCATTGAGGCGGCTACCGGGTATGAGAGGTTCCTCCATGGCGAGGCGGTGGCGGTGGGGATGATGGGGGCGGCGAAGATAAGCCAGAGGCTTGGTCTTGTCCCGCCGGAGGTGGTTGAGAGGCAAAGGGCGCTTCTTGAAGGGTTTGGCCTTCCCACAAGCTGCCCCGGCGTTGAGCTGAAAGGAATTCTTAAGGCAATGGAGCTTGATAAGAAGGTGAGAGAAAAAGCGGTGCGCTGGGTGCTACTTAAGGGGATCGGCGAGGCTGTGATCAGGGATGATGTGCCTCGGGAAATAGTAGTCGATGTTATTGAGGAACTTTCAAAGGATTAGGACGAGAGCCCAACAACAGGCGGTGAGCCTGTCTCAGCGCTTTCTTTTTTTGTTACGCACTGAACTCGGGGTAACTCTAGGGCTGGCTGTGGTGGTGGGGCTTCTCGCTGGTCTTGGGGCGGTGGGCTTCAGATACCTGATAATGGAGTTTGAGAGGCTTTTCTTTGATGGTGGAGCTTCTGCGCTTGGCTTCATGGGGCCATATTACCTTATTATCATTCCCGCCGTTGGCGGGCTTTTCGTTGGGCTTATTACTCATTTCTTCGCTCGCGAGGTCAAAGGGCATGGTGTCCCTGAGGTTATGGTTGCTGTTGCTGCCAAAGGGGGACGCATCAGGTCTAGGGTGGCAGTAGCCAAGACATTGGCATCGTCTATCTGTATTGGTAGCGGTGGCTCGGTGGGGCGCGAGGGGCCCATCGTCCAAATTGGCTCCTCCCTTGGCTCGACAATTGGGCAATGGCTCAAGCTGCCCGAGGATTGGATTAATACTTTGATAGCCTGCGGTGCTGCCGGAGGTATAGCAGCCACATTCAATGCTCCCATGGGCGGCGTCTTCTTTGCCCATGAGGTCATCTTGAGACGAGTCATCACCCCTAGTTTCATCCCTGTTGTGATCAGTTCAGTCCTCGCACTATAGTCTCTCGCGCCTTTTTAGGGGATAACCCTTCCTTCGTCATCCCAGGATATGAGATGGTTAGCGGCTGGGAGATTCTGTTCTATATCTTGTTGGGGGTTATCGCCGCTTTCGTCGCCGTTGCCTTCGTCCGCTCACTGTATAAATGCGAGGACCTGTTTGATGCCTGGAGGTTGCCTGGCTACCTTAAGCCTGTCTTTGGCGGCTTACTTGTGGGTCTTATCGCCTGTTTTTACTCCCCTGACCTCTTCGGTGTGGGCTACGGCGGCCCAGAATACAGTGGCATGATGATGTATGGCATTGCAGGTTATGGAGCGATAAATAAGGCGTTATTGGGAGAGATTGGACTGGGCATGCTTCTTGGTATGCTGGCATTAAAGATAGTTGCCACCTCGGCGACTTTGGGCAGTGGCGGCAGCGGTGGTGTCTTCGCCCCTTCTCTATTCATGGGTGCTATGCTTGGTGGGGCCTTCGGCATCGGGATCAGTAGGCTTTTCCCTGCGATGACCGGTTCATCCGGTGCCTATGCTCTTGTCGGTATGGCGGCGGTGTTTGCTGCGGCAGCCCGAGCACCAATAACAGCTTTTATCATCCTTATCGAGATGACTGGCTGGGCAGAGTCTCATCTTATTTTGCCGCTGCTGGTGGCAGTAGTCATCAGCACCCTTGTCTCCCGGAGGCTTAATCGGGAGACTATCTATACCACCAAAGTGCTGCGACTGGGGGTTGACCTCCGCCGCGTCGAGGAGTCCGATGTCATGAAGGTCATAACCGCTGGAGAGGTGATGACCTCTGACTTCCCAACGGTGAATAAGGGGATGGGGTTTGGAGAGCTCGTCGACCTGTTTCGTAATAGCGGGCACCACGGCTTCCCTGTCCTTGATGATGAGGGTAAGCTCTGGGGGATAGTCTCGCTCACTGATGTGGAGCGCGTCGTAAAGGGCGATACCGCCGGTCTCACCGTTGCTGACATTGCCTCAAGGTCTCTGATCACCGCCTACCCCGACCAGAGCATCTATGAGGTGCTGAGGAGGGCTGGGTCCAGGGACTTTGGTCGCATCCCGGTAGTCGATCGCGAGGATCGGACTTGCCTCCTGGGGGTTCTCAGGAGATCGGATATCATCAGGGCCTACTCCGGGGAGGTGGCTAAGGGGGGATGAAAAAATTGGTGGTTTAGGTTAAAATCAAAAAAAATTTGAAGGAGGAAAATGTGGCTAATGACAGGCTGAAGGAGTTTTACCCGATATTCTACCCGAAATCAATCGCTGTGATTGGGGCTTCTGCCGACCCAACGAAGTTTGGTGGAGGTTTCCTGGGGGCGCTGTTGAACTTTGGATACAAAGGCGCGCTCTATCCCGTAAACCCAGAGGGCTCTGAGATCCTTGGCCTCAAGATGTATCCTAATGTGAGGGATATCCCTGAGCCTGTTGATCTGGCACATATCATGGTTCCAGCCCGTGTAGTTCCTACTGTCCTTGAGGACTGCGTCCAGAAGGGGGTGAAGGGGGCGCAGATATTCACCGCAGGCTTTACTGAAACCGGCACCGAGGAGGGGAAGCGGCTTGAGGAGGAGATCACCAGGATATCGAAGAAGGGGCTACGGATAATAGGCCCTAACTGCTTTGGGGTCTACTGCCCCGCTGGAGGCCTGACCCTTCTCCCTGGATATGATTTCCCCAAGGAGAGCGGAAATGTTGCCTTTATCTCCCAGAGCGGTGGTCACTCCGCCGAATTCGCACAGATGGCCAGGAGCAGGGGTATCCGCTTCAGCAAGATTGTGAGCTATGGGAATGCCAGCGATATAAATGAGGCAGACCTCATTGAATACCTCGCCCAGGACCCCGATACCGAGATAATCACCGCCTATCTGGAGGGGCCCAGGGACGGGCGGCGCTTTTTTGAGGCTGTCCGCAGCATCTCTAAAACCAAACCGGTTATCATTTGGAAAGGGGGACTCACCGGGGCGGGGGCCAGGGCGGTGAAGTCCCATACCGGCTCCCTCGGCGGTGAGGAGGAGATATGGGGGGGCCTCTTCAAGCAGGGAGGGGTTATACGGGCCCAAAACCTGGAAGAGATAATAGATACCGTCGTCGCCCTCCTCAACCTCCCACCGGATACCTCAAGGAGGATCGGAATGGTTGGGGGTGGTGGGGGGATAAGCGTCGCCGCCGCCGATGTGTTCGACAGGGTGGGACTTGAGGTCCCAGTTCTCGCTCCAGAGCGGCAGGATGAGCTCCGGACATTCTTGCCCATTGCAGGGACAAGCGTGAGGAACCCGGTGGATGTTGGTGGCCCCTTCTTGCCACCAGAAATCTTCAACAGGGTTCTTGAGATCACCGCTGGCGATGAT
>DAOWNJ010000041.1 GCA_030642645.1 Dehalococcoidia bacterium
GCATCTGTGGTCAAGGAGCTTATCGAGAACTCCCTCGATGCGGCTGCAACACAGATTACGGTCGAGGCTCGAAGCGGTGGCCTCGGCCTGATTAGAGTAGCTGATAATGGGGTGGGGATAGGGTGTGGGGAGCTCGAGAAGGCATTTGAGAGGTATGCTACAAGCAAAGTCTCCTCCCTGTCCGACCTTGATAGCATCAGAAGCCTCGGATTCAGGGGGGAGGCGCTTCCCTCAATCGCCGCTGTGGCTGGGGTGGAGACCATCTCCTGTGCCGGCAGTGAGCTAGCAGGATGCTACCTCAGATTGAAAAATGGCCAGGTAATTGAAAAGGGCACAAGGGGCTCTCCCCAGGGGACAACGGTCACGGTCCGAGACCTGTTCAGGGATTTCCCCGCCCGACTCAAATTCCTCAAGTCATCCTCCACTGAGAACGGCCACATCAGCAATATGGTAAGCCAATACAGCCTGGCCTTCCCTGAGGTGAGGTTCACCCTAATCATAGATGGAAGGGTTGTCCTGAAGACACCAGGGAACGGGAGTCTCCGTGATGCCCTGGTCCAGGTATATGGCGTAGAGACCGCCCGGGCGATGCTCAAGGTGACCTCGCCTCAGGTCTCAGGCCTCATCAGTCCACCAGAGCTTTCCCGCTCGAGTCGCAGTTACCTTAGCTTCTTCGTCAATCGCCGCTGGGTTCAGAGCCGGATTTTGAGCCGTGCCCTTGAGGAAGCATATCATGGGCTTCTCATGACCGGCAAGCACCCGATCACGACCATCAATCTCTCCCTTCCCTATGAGGATGTGGATGTCAATGTCCACCCCGCAAAGAGCGAGGTGAGGTTTCGCCAGGAGCAGAGGGTCTTCACCCTCATCCACAATGCGGTGAGAATGGCTCTTATGGAGCAGATGCCCGTGCCTATGCTCAGGTCTGAGCCGAGCCGAGAAACCCCTGTCTCGCTTCCCATTGAGCGGATGGAAGTAATAAGCATGCCAGAAGCTGAGGAACGCCTTGTTGAGCCTCCGCCTGGGGAATCCCCCCCACCCCGAATCCCCATCCTCAGGGTTCTGGGTCAGCTCTCAAACACCTATATCATCGCTGAGGGCCCCGATGGACTCTACCTTATCGACCAGCACGCCGCCCACGAGAGGGTCCTCTTTGAGAGGATCTGGCAGGGGAGGGCAGGGAGGGGAGTGGAGGTCCAGGGGCTCCTGGAGCCTATCACCATCGAGGTTACCGCAAGGCAGGGTGAGATTCTGAGGAGGCGGTGGGAAAGCCTCGCCGATTATGGCTTCGCCATTGAGCCCTTCGGTGAGAGGACATATCTGGTGCGCAGCGTTCCCTCGGTGCTTGGGGGTCATAATCTCACCCAAAAGGTTCTGGAGGTCATCGATTCCCTCGATGAAGGGGATGCCTCGCCAGACTGGGAGGAGAGGATCACCATCTCTTTAGCCTGTCACGGTGCAGTGAAGGCAGGGCAGCAGCTAAGCGATGCTGAGATGAAAGAGCTCGTTCGCCAGCTTGAACAAACATCATCACCACGCACCTGCCCTCACGGAAGGCCTACGATGGTCCACTTGAGCTCATGGCAGCTTGAGAAGGGGTTCGGCCGAAGATAGGCCTCTAAAGTCCCAGATAGCTATGGGCGTAGATCGTCTTATTCTCCAGAACCCTGATGGTCTTTATGACATCGCTTTGCTCAGGGTCGCTCATATCGGCGATATGGGGGTCGAACTCCTCCTCTGATGCGTAGGAATCGTAGAGGGCGAGATAGAGCCTCCCCAGCGGTGTGGAATCGTCCCGATTACCGATTATCCTTATCGCTTCCATAAGCTCACCATCAAACGGGTCGAGGATAGCTGAATCGAGCCCGGCGCCGAGCATCATGACCAGAAATACGCGGTTTAATATAGGTCGAGCTTGCCTTAGGGCTCCGTTTGAGATATTGGAGAGACCGCAGATGGTTTTGAGGGAGGGATCAAGCACCTCTTTACTGGCTCGGGTGGCCTTGATGACCTCAGGGGCATGCTCCTGGCAGCCATTAACCGTCATTACAAGTGGGTCGAAGTAGATGTTATCCAGGGGAACACCGTATTCCGCTGCTGACGCAAGCTCATCGGCTGCGATCTCAATACGCGCATCAGCGGATACCGGCAGCCCGGTCTCGCGCATGGTGAGGGCAATGATGTTGGCATCATATCTGGCCGCCAGTGGCATCGCCTGAGCAAGTCGCTCGGGGGCAGCGGTGGTGCTGTTGATCATTGCCTTCCTCCTGCATAGCTTCAGTCCGGCCTCAATGGCAGCGGCATTTGTGGTGTCCAGAGATAAGGGGGCATCGGTTACCTCCTGGATGGTATCCACCATCCAGCCCATCACCTCAGGGCCAGTTTTCCTCTGAGGGCCGATGTTGAGGTCGAGCATCTGAGCCCCACTCTCCACCTGGCCGAGTGCCATATCCCGAATAAATCCCTTATCCCTTTTCTCGATGGCCTCCCTCACCCCCCTGGAGATCACATGGATACATTCCCCGATGATGATCATGCTCTCACCTTCTTTTTCGACCCTTGGATGCTACACCAGGCCCAGTCTCTCTGCTATCCCCAGAACCCCCTTTCTAACGGGGGAGTCCTGAGGCAGCTCGCTCAGCGGTGCTCCCTTTATCTCCAGGTGGGATAGATCAGGGTCCTCAGGGAGCGTTCCGATAAGCTCAAGCCCATAACCCTCTATTGCCCTCTCAATCTCGGGTGGCAACTTGTCTAGGGCCCGATTCACCACCAAAGAGACCCTTCCTACATGGGAGCGTAGCTCCCCGATTAGCTCCTTCATCCGGGCAGCAGTGATGATGCCACGCATTGAGACATCAGAGGTGACCAGCAGTATATCCACATCCCTTATTGTCTGGCGGCTTATATGCTCCATCCCTGCCTCACAGTCGATGACCGTATACTCATAGTTTCCGGCGATCCGATCAATCGAGGCTCGAAGCATGTTGTTAGCAGCGCAGTAGCAGCCTGGACCCTCAGGCCTCCCCATGGCGAGGAGGTCAATCCTGGGTGATTCCACAAGCGACTGCTGTATTTTGAGCTCAAAGTAATCCTGCTTTGGTATCCCGGGGCTGAGCTTATCTCCGCTGGTCGCTATCTCCTCACGAACTGAGCCAATGGTATCACCCAATGGTAAGCCCAATGACATATGTAGGTTTGAGCTGGGGTCGCCATCGATAGCAAGCACTATTCCCCTCTGGGACAGTATCTGGATGAGAAGGGTGGCGATGGTTGTCTTCCCGGTGCCACCCTTGCCCGAAATAACAATGGTCATGCTCATCTTGTCTCTCCTTAGCTAAGGTCACCCCGCCAGTTTCGCTTCAGATAACCGCCGATGTCCACCGCCTCCCGGGGACCCACCATTATCCTCCAGTCAGGGAGCTCCTCCTCAAGCTCTCCCCTCAGGACAGCCACATGGCCCGGGATTATCAAACTTCGGTGAGAGATGCTGCTTGAGACGCTGAACTCCTTGAGCATCTTTACGATCTTCTCGGCATCGAATTTACCCGCCGCCCAGCTTGTAAGGACGGAGAGGCCCTCAGTATCGCAAACAAGGAGCCATGAGGGGAACCCGCTCGATTCCAGCTCCCCCGCTATGGAGAAGTAGGTAAGGGAGAAGTTGGTAGTGACACATAGCGGGCTATCCTGCCTCGGACTCCCTATGGTGTAGAGCCCTGGGGTCATCTGGATCGGCCTCTGGGGGTCGGTATATATATTAAGCCTTAGGGTGAGAAGGGGGTAGACTAGGGCAGGTGAGAAGTGGTCAAGCACGATTATACCGGCATATCTAGCCACCTGCTGCCCGGCCAGAAGGGCCTCCTCCTCAATGGTTTCGCTCCCCTCACCGGGGAAGGTGATGATCGGGTAGCCCAGGAGGTTTCTCTTAAGTGCCAGGCGGCGAAGCTGCGTCAGGGTGGTGAGCGACTCAGCAAATCCCCTTGCCCCAGGGTCTAGGACAATGTCCTCAACTCCGGCCCCGGTCGCCCTCTCCACCAGCTCGGAAAGTCCTTCCAACCCACCAGGCCCATAGACAGCAAGAGGGCAGTGGTAGTTCAGGGAAAGCCCTACCATATCATCAAGGTTATCCCTGGTCGCAGCATATATAAGTGGTCTACCCTGACTTGCGACCTCAAGGGCTTTATTCATAGCTGTAGGGTTATTTGACATAATCACTAGGGGCATATCAGTTTTGGACCTGGCCAATTCGATACACCTTATGAAGGTGGTGCTATCCCCGGAAGTGTTCTCAATGGCAAATCCATCCAGTCCGAGTTCAAGACCAACCCGCTCCACGCTATAGTTGGCCACCTGGTCGATAATCCCCAAAACGGTTTCAGGTGGCTCGGTATCCCTAATCCTCACCATTATCCCGGGCTGGTGATAGAAGGTCTTCTCATGGCGGAACATCACCACCTCCCCCCCCACCTCAATAGGTCGCTCCGAACCTATAGTTATCAGGCGGATGGGGGGGCGGGCCTGGGCCTCAAGGGCCTGTCTTGCCTCCTCTGAGAGATAGGGGCACAGGGAGGGGTCAACTTCCCTCTGCGCCAGCTTGATGGCAAAGGCAAGACAGGTGGGGAAGCCGCACTCCCTGCAGTTTGTCTTCGGCAGATAATTCTTATATATCTCTATCCCTGTAAGCGCCACATTGCCTCCTTCAAACCCTGACCATAAGCTTCTCGATAGTCCCCTTTACAATCTCAACAGACCTTGGGTGTCTGAGGACGACGATGTCGGCCCCGGCCCCGAGGAGGGTGGTTGCAGTCATCTCCTCCCAGATGATGGAGCGCTCCAGATGGTCTCCCCACGATGGGGGTACCCCCTCAGTGAACCTCGCCTCCTTCTGTCGCCACACCTCATTGCCGACATCTGAGAGCATGGGCATTGCGGTCATGCTCTCCCCGCCGAGGGCAGCGAGCCTCAGCCTCTCCATCACTGAACAGGTATATTCAATTCCGTATCCCAGTGCCCCTGTAGTGGGGTCCATTATGATGGTGTCGGGCTTCAGTCCAATGTCGCAGAGGAGGATATTGAGCTGCTTGGCAATGTTGATCTCAATCGGTGTCGAGGCGATGGCAATATGACCATTAGCCATGCAGGAAGCGGCGATGGTGCGATAGTTCTTCTCCACACAATTACCAAGCCCAATCCTCTGCCCTCTGGCAACCTCCGCCGCAGCCACAAGAACCTCGTTGTCCTTCTCCGTAACCTCAGGCCCCAGGACAATGATAGGGAGGTCGACCGCGGAAAGCACCCTGTCCACTGATTCTCTGGCCTCACTGGCCCCGGTGTCCCCCTCCTCAGGGTGAGCACTCCTGAGGCGGAGGACGATGATGTCGGCACCAAACTCCACAGCTTTCTTTGCCCAGGTTTGAGGGTGGCGCAACGCTTCACCCCAGGCGGAGACAAGATGGGGGGGCCAATCGAGAGGCTCCCTGTCCTGTACCTCTATAGCTACCACAGGCCTATTGGGAATGGAACCATCGAAATGAAGGAAGGGGAGGGTGCTCTCCCCTCCAATTTTAATCTCTCTCCTCCCGTTCCCACCAAGGGTAACCTCATTTACCCTTCCGATCCACTTCTCTCTTGGTATCTCTAGTGGTGGCATTTCCCTCCTCAAAGCTTTTATATAAGCGGCC
The DNA here is from genome assembly GCA_030642645.1 of Dehalococcoidia bacterium. Classification (GTDB taxonomy): domain Bacteria; phylum Chloroflexota; class Dehalococcoidia; order E44-bin15; family DAOWNJ01; genus DAOWNJ01. The sequence goes on from DAOWNJ010000041.1 coordinate 5,679, forward strand.
CCATGCCGAGGGCGGGATGCCCCTTCTCCTCAAGAAAGGAGATCAGCTCATCAAGGGTGGTGGCTGTGGTGCCATCGGCGATCTTCTCCATCAGGTCGGGGACACCCTCACGCTCACATGCCTCCTTGAACTCCTCGGCGAACCCCTCCTTGACATTCCTGGAAAGCCAGACCACCCGCTTTATCCCGCCATCCGCCGAGATGAATTTACGGCTTGTGATATAGAACTTCGAGTGTCCAATCATTCCCGGGTTCTGGTGCCCACCCCCCACAACCCCCATGAGGGTGGTAAAGGTCATCCCGGAAGGGGTCATGCTATAGTCATCTCGGCTTACGATCATCACCCCATTGGCCTCCGGGACGATTATCATGACGCACCCGGCGCAGCCACCGGTGGGCGTTGGGGCATCCATCAGGGAATAGGGGGTGAATCTCTCCACACTCCTGTTGGAATGTTCATAGACGAAGCTATTGACCCCCCCCCATTCCCCCTTTATCTGGTCAATGCACCTACCTTTTGGCACAGGCTGGTTCGATCCCTTGGGATTGAGCTCATAGGCTGTACGGCAGTCAAGCCAGGTGTAGGCACCGCAGAGGCCGGCTCTCTCCGGGCTTACGATGCAGACATGGTTCGGAGCAAAGGACTGGCACAGGGTGCAGCTATAGAAAGTATCAACTGCATCATCGGTTAGCCCTGCCATCCTGGTGTCCCTCTCCCTGTATGCAGCACGGGCTTTTTCGATAAGCTCCTCCACCATCACCCGCTCAGTGTAGAGGGTTACCTGTATTTTATCCACAATGGCGCCAAAGTCATTGTGGAGGTTTCGATAGATGATGTCTCCCAGATGCCTTATCCTGAGGCCCCTCTCAAAAGCAGCCTTGTTTATGCGAATCCAGGTGATGTCCCGTTGTGCTATATGCTCGATCCCATCAGCACCATTTATCAGGTGGTGTATCTGGCGCTCAATCACCGACTCAAACTCTTTTTGCATCCTCTGCCCCGCCACCTCAGCCACGATCCCAAGGGGGATATTTGCCCCCTCCTCAATATCGTCGAGGTCGGGCCCGACCACGGCGACCCTGCCGTCCTCAACACCATCCACCTCCCCTGTTGTCAGCCACTCGAAGCAGAGCCCCCCTTTCCCCCCGAATTCAGCATGAAGGTCAGCCCGGCGTATAATCTCCCCCTCAAAGGCAGGCCCATAGGGGACTGGTATCGGGACGGCTACGATCTTGGGCTTGATGCCTCGGATCTGGATAGATTGCTTGACCATCCTATCGGCCCTCTCCATGTCATCCGCTGCCTTGATCTCGTCAAATGGCATGCTCACCAGGTTAGGGTCTATATCAGGGATGAAGGCATCGGCGACGACCGGGAAGCCGCAGTTCAGGGCCCCGGCTGCAGCAGCATACTCGAGGTCGCCCAACCCGCCGAGGGCGAGGATGAAGGCAGGGCATCGGATTCTGGTATATTCTAGTATTTGCTGGGAATCCCCAGGAGACACATTGCCGAAGCTGAATGCAACCCTTATGGCAAGGCCAATGGCATAGATGGCGGAGATGGTATCTGAGCCTAAGGGGACGACGAAGGTATTGTAGCCAAGCTCCACCCCCTCCTCCAGCAACTGGTCTATGATGGAGCCACAGAGGAGAATAAGAAGCCCCATAGACTGAAACTGGCGCACTATCCTGACCGCTACCTCGTTTGTCTTGGCCTCTCCAATGATTACCGCAAATCCCACCATCCTTCCATCAACCATCTGGACGCCCCAGGAGCGTATCTGAGCATCATCGATCGGCCCGTTGAGGAGGAAGCCTTCCCTCACCTCGGGCTGCTCCCCTCTGGCGAACCTTACCCCCTCGATGGTCTCGAATGCGAACAGCGTTGCCATCCCAGCTCTCAGGGTCTCCTCCAGATATGGCAGCTTCGGGTCATCAGGAAGCGGGGGGAGGATGCCCCCGGCATGCTCCAGGGGCCAGAGGAGGTCTCCCAACTTCTCCACCCTGTGTCCTGTAAGGCCATAGAGCACTGGCAGGTAGTAGGC
>DAOWNJ010000037.1 GCA_030642645.1 Dehalococcoidia bacterium
CCTGCTGGAATCCCTGATTGGCGACTTGTACATACATCTCCAGTGGCAAAAGTTCACGGCTCACGGTTGCCAGGGTTTCGGCGGACATCTCACCATCCCTCACCAGTTGACAGCCGGCCTCCTTCGCCGCTTCGAATACGTCGTTTATTGGTGCCCCCATCTCCATCATAGGTCTCAAGGCCTCTCCATGAGGCCGCAAAAGTGCCCCTGCGAATTCCCTCCCTGTGTTCTTGCAAAAGGCCCTCATATGGACAAGCAGCGGGTCGAAGTTGTCTATCTCCCAGAAGCCGCAGTTAGAGACCAAAACCACCTTCCCATACTTATGTCCCTCGCGCACCATATGACGGCAGTGGCCATCTCGTAGCTCGAAAAAGGGCTGCACCAGCGGGATGAGTCTGTCTATCAGGTTTTTCATCGGCCCGGAGACCCCATCCACATAGACCGGTGTGGCGAACACCCATACATCAGCCTCGCGCAGCTTGGGGTAGAGCATCTTCATGTCATCCCTCTGCCAGCACTCGCCTGGCCTCCTGATCCAGCAGGTAAATCCACCTCTGCAGGGGTTGATCCTGAGCTTCCTATTATAGAAGAGCTCGACCTCCGCCCCCACCTCTCCTATCCCCTCAAGGAAAGGGCTCAGGATAAGAGCTGTATTGCCCTTTCCCATCTTAGGGCTGGAATTGAATGCCACTACCTTCATCATTTGCCCCCTTTATCAGGATGAAGGATAACCTGTGACCATCACATCCTCGCCGAAGCGCTCGACCCTCATATTGGTCAGCCTCAGTGCCTCCGATATTTTGTCCACCCCTCCCCCCCCCACAGCCAGCTTTGCCTCCCTCCCACCTATAATGATTGGGGCGATAAATACAATAACCTTGTCCACAAGAGCAAGGTCGAAGAAAGAGCCCAAAAGCGTTCCCCCACCCTCCACCAGGACACTGGTGATCTCCATCCTCCCCAGGGCTCTCAATAGCTCCTCGATATCCACAAGGCCATCCCTTGACGGGAACCTTATTACCTCAGCACCAGCCTCCTCAAACTGACTAACCTTGTCTTCCCCAATGGGTTCGCCTACCGCCAGAAGAGTCCTGCCAGGAGACTGAAATACCCGCGCGCTTAAAGGGGTCCTCCCCTGGCTATCCACGATCACCCGAAGCGGTTGCCTCTCAATCTCACCTCCCCCTCTAGCCGTGAGCAGGGGGTCATCGACAATCACGGTATTCACCCCGACCATAATGGCATCGCTAATCCTGCGAAGGCGATGGACATAACCCCTGGACTCATCCCCGCTTATCCATTTAGAGTCTCCAGTTCTGGTTGCGAGCTTCCCGTCGAGGCTCACGGCAAATTTGACGGTAGTGAATGGAAGGCCGGTCGTGATGAACTTGATATATGCCTCATTTAGCTCCCTGGCCTCCTCTTCATGCTCACCGAGGCTGATCTCTATCCCCGCTGCTTCCAGCTCTGCCTTCCCCTTACCCGAAACCAGCGGATTGGGGTCAATGATGGCTATATGAACATCATTTATGCCGGCATCGATGATCGCCTTTGTGCATGGCGGAGTTCTCCCAAAGTGGCAGCAGGGCTCAAGCGTTACATACATCGTTGCCCCTTTTGCCCTCTCACCAGCCTCATTAAGCGCCACAACCTCGGCATGAGGGGAACCTGGCGGTTGAGTATAACCCTCGCCAATGATAGTGCCGTCTTTAACTATTACCGCCCCCACTGCTGGGTTTGGGCTGGTATTGCCCAATGCGACTTTTGCTAAAGAGAGAGCATGAGCCATGTAGTCCATATTGATGCCTCACGCTTTATCCCTGTCAAAGTCCTTATAGTATCTACTTGCGGTTGGCTCAACCTGACCCTGATACTTGCTCCCCAGCCCCTCATCCCCATAGAGCCTCTCCGCAGGAGAGCTAAGGCGCAGAAAGGAGACCTGCCCAATTCTCATCCCGTAGTAAAGGGTGATGGGAAGCTTTGCCACATTTGAGAGCTCTAGCGTCAGGTGCCCACGCCATCCGGGGTCAACATAGCCAGCAGTGGAATGAATGAGTAGCCCAATCCTGCCCAGGGAGCTCTTCCCCTCAAGCCTGCCGACGATGTCATCGGGGAGTGTAATCGACTCCAGGGTGCTTGCCAGAACGAATTCACCGGGGTTCAAAAAAAAGGGGCTATCATCTTTGATCTCCACCACCTCATTAAGGTCATCAAGGTTCTGCTTCACATCGATATAAAAGGGGTGGTGCCATGTCTTGAACACCAGGAGCTTCCTATCGAGATGGACATCTACGCTCGCCGGTTGAATGCAGCCTGGGTCAAGGGGGTCAATAACAATCCTCCCCTGAGCAATCTCCTCCTTGATTGTGCGGTCGCTGAGAACCATATCTCCCCTGGTTTTGCCATTCTATCATCACGCCTATTAAAGCGCAATATAACCCCTCGGTGATGATGAAGCGAAAAAGGCGGAGCGGGCCTCCGGCCCGCTCCGCCTTTACCCCAAGACCACGAAGCTAGTATTCTATTGAAAAAACTATCTGCACCGTCACCGAGACCTCCGTCTGTCCCGGGCTTATCGGGGTGGTATAGTTCCCCTCACCATAGGCAGCATAGCTATAATCCATATAAACAGGGTATGGGGCATAGTTGTATCCCTCGGAGATGTAGATCGGCGGGCCGAGCCCGACACCGGTGAGAGAGGCCATCTGCTGGGCCTCGGCCATAGCATCAAGGATGGCCTCCTCCCTTGCCTGATCATAATAGGGGTCAGGGTCATCTATAGTGAAGCTCACACCACTTATCCTGGTGAGGTCTCCCCCAGCCTCGGCCACCTCATCGATGATATGACCAACATTATCCATATCCCTTATCTTCACCGTTACCGTATTGCTCACCTCATAGCCAAGAAGAACCGCATGGCCATTTATCCAATCCCTCACCGGATAGATAGTGAACCAGCGGGTCTGAATGTCCTCCTCGGCGACGCCATTATCAAGCAGGGCCTCTATTATGGCATCCATCGCCTCAGAGGCCTCATCCATAGCCTCCTCCACAGTATCCTCCTGTGCCTCCACTCCAAGGGTGAGGATAGCCACATCAGGAACCACCGATACACTGCCCTCTCCGGTCACCCAGATGCCAGTTTGCTGATGGTTGTCATACCACGACTGATTTGGTAAAGTGTAAGGGGTTGTCCCGTGAGGGGATGTAGAGCTTGCACCTGCCAGAGGAGTAAAGCTGACCACCACTGCCAGGGCAACCCCCAAAATTAATCCAATAACGCCTTTTGTCATCTCAAACCTCCTTTCCTATGCCTACGCCAGATGGTAATACCGGTGAGGGCAACCGCTGACGCCAATCCCACAATCAATATCCCCTTTCCCATCTAACCTCCTTTTCTGTAATCAAGCTATCCCTGGCTCCGGCTCTAAAGCTCGGCCTCAGTTATGCGGACGCTGAAGACCCTTATTTCGAGGTAGTCCCCCTCCCAACTCCTCTTATAGACCATTGTAACCTCTGTATCACCCCCTTCCAGGGCCAGAAACTCGAAGCTCTCTATGCCACCAGCACCTATAGCTGGAGAGGAGGGCTCAAATGTGGTTCCCGCCAGCTCAAGGAAACTACTATCAAACTGGGTCTCCCATGAATAGCCTGTGGTTGGGTTTGAGTCAAGGGACAAAATGAAGCTATCGCCAACCTCCACTGTTACAGTCTCATCATCCCCAGCCTCGATCAGAGCACAGCCAGAGCTCAATATAAGGGTGAGCACAAGGAATACAAAGCCCATCAGGGATAAGCCCCTCATCATGCCGAGCCCTCCTTTCTCGCCCTCAAATAGGTGAGGGTGCTCGCCCCACCCAATATCACCACCACCCCGAGTAAACCATACTCTATCTGACGAACAGGTATACTTGTCCCTGTCGTCCCCTCCCCTTCAAATGAGCCACTAAGCCATCTATCCATCTGCTCCATAAAACCGGAGAGGTCACTGGTAGGGAACTGGAATGTCCCCATAGTGTTTGAGGACTCATCAGCAATATAGACAGGGGGCTGCTCGAAGATATTTATTGAATCGCTGATAAACACAAATGCCAGAAGCACAACACAAATGGCAGTGGCGGCGCGAAGGACAACAAGGGCTCTGGGGCGACGTAGGGGCTCAACCCTCTCAAGGGCAAAGGAGCGGGGTATGGAGATCATAGGCATGAGGTGGAGAATGCCCACCGTCGCCCTGAGGGACTCAAGCTCATGGCGGCATTTCTCACAGCCCTTGAGATGGCTCTCGACCGCCTCGCACTCTTTGCTGGTGAGGTGTCCATCTACATATGCAGAGAGCATCCCCCGCGCCTTTTCACAGTCCGTTTTTCTGAGACCTCGAAACATCACTCCCTCTGTATTAAAGAGACGAAATACTCAGGGGGAAAGTTCCCCACGCTCCAAAAGGTAGTCACGAAGCCTGGCTCGCCCCCGGCTCAGGCGCGACCTCACCGTCCCAATCGAGCTCGCCGTAACCCTGGCGATCTCCTTATAGCTGAGGCCCTGTATATCGGAGAGGATCACCGCCAGACGCTGGTCGGGGGGAAGGCTCAAAAGCCCCCCCTCGATCTCACGGCCAAGCTCCCTTCTAATGGCATAGTCCTCAGGGGGCTCCCCAGCATGGATCAAAGAGACACCATCCTCTTCCATGCTATCGAGTGAGGCTATAGGGCGTCGTCTCAGAGCTCGGAGTTGGTCACGGCACTTGTTAGCGGCGATCTTCAATAGCCATGCCCTGAAATCGCCACCCCTGAAGCCCCTGAGCGCCCTATAGGCGGAGATGAAGGTCTCCTGGGTGGCATCTTCAGCGGCCTGGGCATCCCCCAGCATGCGAAAGGCAAGGTTATATACCCCCCTCTCGTGGAACTCAACGAGTCGGTTGAAGGAGCCTATGTCCCCTTCCTTGCTAAGCTGAATAAGCTCCGTCTCCTCCATAGTCCCAGTAGCGATTCTATCAGACCTGGGCAGAGCAAGTCCAACTTGAGCCTGAGGGAGAGATAGGCTATAATTATTGACAAGGTAAAGATGGGGACGGCACTTCGTGAGATAACAAAGATTATCCTCCTGGCTCTCATCATCTTCCTGGTGGTGAGCATCACGCTGGGGAGCTTCAGAGTAGATGGGGAAAGCATGGAGCCCAGCCTCCAGGACGGGGAATATATCCTGGTAAATAAGATAGCCTATTCCTTTTCCTTTCACCCCCCACAGCGAGGCGACATAATCGTTTTTGACTCCCCCAGTAACCCTGGAAGAGACTTCATAAAAAGGGTCATCGCCGTCCCCGGCGATACTGTAGAGATAAGGGATGGTCAGGTCTATATCAATGGTGAGGCGATAGATGAACCCTATATATCAGAGCCTCCAGAATACACCTATCCTCTCACACAGGTTGGGGAAGACGAGTACTTTGTCCTGGGCGATAACCGAAACCATAGCAGCGATTCCCACATCTGGGGGATGGTGCCGCTGGAGAATATAGTGGGCAGGGCATGGATATGCTACTGGCCTTTAAGCGAGTGGGGGCTAGTCCCGAATCACCCCTTGGCAGTGGGTAGCGATTGACAGTGGTGGGGAAACTGGCTAGATTATAGGGAAGGGCCGTTAGCTCAGTTGGAAGAGCACCGGACTTTTAATCCGGGTGTCCAGGGTTCGAGCCCCTGACGGCCTACTTTTTCATCTCCCATAGCCTGGAGTGAACCCCTAAGACTGGGCACATTAGGTTAGGAGAGTTTGGCAGGGTCGGGATATTCTATAATGGGGGACAGAATAGAATTTAAGCGCCAGGTTATCGAGGAGCTGCTCAGTGGGGAGAGCAGGCCCCCTCAGCTCTGCCGCAGATACAAAGCTCGACCGTTTTAGCGAAATTTGGAGAAAACGCTTGGTTTTTGACCCGCTTATTTCTCTGGCCATCTTAGCTTACCACCTCTCTGTGCCTGGGTAATACTTGAGTCAGCAGCCACCAGGCGAAGCAACGACTGGATAAACGCACATGCACCTCTAAACTTCAGAAATCCAGGGTCTCCAGAGTATGGGAAAGCCTGAGGAAAAACGGACAAAGAGACGGAGGAGTGGCGCTGCCTTCACCAGATGCCCAAACAGGGGAGATTGGAAATCGATGTCGCCAAATCGGTTGATCATCTTCAGGAGAGAAGGCCTGGCAAGCAGGCTCAAGAGTCTATCGATTTCCTGATCGCTGAGGCTGAGGAAAACCCTTCTCAGGTCCCTCTCCCTCTCCATCTCATCACCCAACTCCCCTTTCCAGCCAGTCTCATAACGGGAAAGAAAGGGGCCAGAAAAGTCACCATTCTCCAGAGCTTTGACTGCTGCCCTGGCACAGTGTTTCGCCGCCACCAGCCCGGTATAGATGCCCCCGCCTGATGTGGGCTTGACCTGTCTGGCGGCATCCCCCACCAGGAGGGCATTATCAGCATAGGTCTTTACTGGAGAATAAATGGGGATGGCATGCCCCCGAAACCTGCCAAACTCAATCCCTTCAAACTGGCAGGGGAAGGCGGAGGATAAGTCATTCAACAACTGATTGAGGGGTTTTGCGCTACCATTGCCATCACCAATTCCCACCCTGGCGAGACCATTTCCTAAAGGCATGATCCAGCCGAACCATTCAGGAGCTATGGACTTCGCCACAAATATATCAGCTAGGTCTACCATCCTGGTCTTCAGCCTCGCATCGACGCTTACGGCTGTGATCGTTTCCCCGGATGAGGGGCCGTTCATCCACTGGGCTACACGGGAATAGGCGCCATCAGCCCCTATGAGTAACCCGGCATTTACCTGTATATATCTGCCACCTTGGTCGACTCGGAGAGCGAGATGTCGGTCCCGGCGCTCTATATGGATTAGTTTGCTTTCAAGGAGCAGAGCAGCACCCGCCTCCTGCGCCTGCTCCGCCAGCTTCTGGTCGAAGGCAGCCCTGTCTATGGCCACGGCGTGCACCCTGTCTCCACCCAGCTTCAGCTCCTTCCCCGAAGCGGAATGGACTACTGCCCCACTAATGGTATTGATAACCACCCCATCGGAGACCCGTGCCAACTCCAGGGCTCTGGGGGTTACCAGCCCTGAGCAGAAGGTGGGCTTCCCCACTTTCCTGTGCTCTTCCAGGAGGAGAACCTTAAAGCCAGCCTCGGCTATATCCCTGGCCACAGCCGACCCTGTAGGTCCAGCCCCGACCACGACAGCATCATAATCCACAAAAGCCTCCAGTTGCTCCGGGCAGGGTTCACACACCCTTAGAGGGCTAATATTAGTCCATACTAGCGACCCTGGCAATACTCGGGTCCCGCTGACCCTCAATCAGCCAGCTTGAGAGGGGCATCTTTGGCCCAAATGGGCCTCCATCTTGGCCCAGGTGTTTCTTGGAGGCTAGCCCCTATGAGTGTATAGTCAGCTTACTGTTGAGAGAAAACATATTGGCCAGGAATTGGTATCGCTTGCTAGGACTGGGGTTGACTTTAGGTGGCGTGGGGCTCGCTCCGGTTTCATACTTCCTCCTACGCTCCGTCCCTTTAGTCGCTCTGGGAGTCTCCATTGTGATCCTGGGTGCGGTCTGCCTTGCCCTGGGGAGGGCTTATCCCAAGATCCCACCCGGGATGAGCCTCATCCTAATGGAGGCTGGCCTGGAGAATATCGCAGCGATGCTGGAGGAGCTTGGACTCCACTCAAGAGCAGTTTATCTCCCCTCTTCCCTAGCTGGAGGAAAGCCTCAGGCCCTGATGCCACTGGGCTCCAGTGATACTCCACCCAAAGTGAGTAGCGCCCTACCCCGAAGGCTTATAGTGAAATATGGGACGGCTGATGATGATATGGGCTTGCTCATAGCCACCCCAGGCTCAGCGGCAATAGGGATGCTCGATTCAAAGCCAGGCCCCACCCCCGGAGAAATCGAAGCCGCCCTTGCCTCACTCCTTGTCGGCAAAATAGATGCCGCAGGCTCGGTTAGCGTCTTCAAAAGCGATGGAAAAATCACTGTCCAGGTGTCCGATCCCCGTTTGGAGTATAGAAATACCAGGCTCCACCAGTGCCTGGGGAGCCCCCTGGCCTCGATCGTAGCCTCAATAGCCAGCGAGGCCCTAAACAGGCCGCTCATAATAGCCTCAGAACATAACGGAAGGCATAAAAGCGTTATCGAGCTGGAGGTCGTGGGTGAGGGCCTATAACAGGTATATCATCTCCCTGTCACTCCTCTTCATGCTCACCACCGTCATCCTTGCCGCTATCGGGGAGGACCGCCTTGACCTCTACTTCACCCTTTACCTCGTGGAGGGCCTTGCTCTCACATCCCTTTTTACCTACCTCGACCCCAGGGCGCGCAGGGGTTTAGACCTTATCTGGTATGGCCTTTTTGCCGGGTTTGGACTCATCGTTTTGGACAAGGTCCTGGAGATAATCCTCG
>DAOWNJ010000103.1 GCA_030642645.1 Dehalococcoidia bacterium
AGGAGTGTAGCTCAGTTGGGAGAGCAGCGGTCTCCAAAACCGCAGGTCGGGGGTTCGAGTCCTCCCACTCCTGCCATGCCGGGGTGGTGGAACAGGTAGACACGCCATCTTGAGGGGGTGGTGGGCGAGAGCCCGTAGGAGTTCGAGTCTCCTCCTCGGCACGCGGAAGTAGCTCAGCGGCAGAGCATCTCCTTGCCAAGGAGAGGGTCGAGGGTTCGAATCCCTTCTTCCGCTCCACTTAAAATCAACGAGGCGACGTAGCCAAGAGGTTAAGGCGGGGGTCTGCAAAACCCCTATTCGGCGGTTCGAATCCGCCCGTCGCCTTTTTTGCCGAGGTGGCGGAATGGCAGACGCGGCGGACTTAAAATCCGCTGAACCTCGGGTTCGTGCGGGTTCGAGTCCCGCCCTCGGCACTATCCGACCTGCAGGGCATCGAATAGCCAGGTGCCCCAGCCATCCAGTAGCGAAAGGCCACAGTGGTCGCTGAGGTCGCTTTGAATAGGGGTGATGGATATCCTCTTCCTGTTCACAGCCCAGGTATCCGTCCCCTCCTCATCATCCCACTCAGGGTTTCTTCGCACTATCCAGTAGTAGCTCCTCGCCCCATCATAGCCTTCCTCAACGGAGCTCTGGTAGCCCTTTCTGCCCAGTTGGGTTATCTCCACCCCCTCTATCTCCCCCAGAGGCATATTGGGCAGGTTTACATTGAGGAGCATCTCCCTCAGGCTGGCATCGTCTGCTAGCCTTCTCGCCAGGATAACAGCCATCCTTGATGCAGCATCAAACGAGTCAACCCTGAGGGAGGCCACTGAGATGGCAATGGAGGGAATATTGTAGAAGTGGCCCTGGAGGGCACCGGCGACCGTCCCTGATATGAGGGTATCATTTCCCAGGTTTGCCCCCTCGTTTATCCCGGACACCACAAGGTCAACCCCCCCCACCAGACTCTCTATAGCGAGGATGACGCAGTCTGAAGGGGTCCCCTCAACGCAATATGCCCTAACGCCATCGACGTGTGATGTAACAAGATAGGCCCTCACCGGGGAATGAAGGGTTACCGATGTCCCCACCCCACTCTGCTGTCGGTCGGGGGCAACCACCCACACCTCCCCCACCCCCGTCATGGCCCTTGCTAAGGCCCAGAGCCCCTCGGCATATATTCCATCGTCGTTGGTGACAAGTACCCTCAAATAAGGCCTTTGGCTTTCAGAGCCCTCTGCATGGTAATGCCGATCTCGGCAGGGCTTTCCACGACAGCGACCCCGGCGGCGGCCAGTGCCTTCTTCTTCTCATCAGCCCTGCTTGCACTGCCGGTGACAATGGCCCCGGCATGTCCCATTCTCCTCCCCGGAGGAGCTGTTGCCCCGGCGATGAAGCCCACTACCGGCTTTGTCATCTTGCTCTTTATATATTCCGCTGCCGCCTGCTCATTCGTCCCGCCGATCTCACCAATGAGGATCACCGCATTTGTATCCGGGTCTGCCTGAAAGAGCTTCAATATATCTACAAAGGTGGAACCGGGTAGGGGGTCGCCGCCAATGCCTACGACGGTGGATTGCCCGATACCAAGCTCGGTGAGCTGGTTCACTGCCTCGTAGGTCAATGTTCCACTTCTGGAGACAACGCCAACATTCCCCGGCTTATGAATATATCCAGGCATGATCCCCAGCCTGCATCTTCCCGGTGGTGAGGTAATACCCGGGCAGTTAGGCCCGATGAGGCAAGCCCCCTTCTCAGCAAGGTGGCGATTCACCACAAGCTCATCCAGTGCCGGGAGACCCTCGGTGATGCAAACTATAATGGGGATACCGGCATCAGCGGACTCCAGGATAGCATCGGCGGCGAAGGCAGCGGGGACAAAGATCAAACTGGCATTTGCCCCGGTCTCCTTCACCGCGTCCTCAACCCGATTGAAAACGGGGATCTTATCGTCAAAAAGGGTGCCTCCCTTTCCAGGGGTCGCCCCGGCTACAACCTTCGTGCCATATTCCAGACTCGCCCTAGCGTGATAGCTCCCCTGACCTCCCGTTATCCCCTGTACAACCACCCTTGTGTTTTCGTCAACCAGAATCAAAGGAACCCTCCTTTTTCATTATTTAAGATTTAAGCCCTCTCGGCCGCCTTGGCTGCCGCAGCAGTCAGGTCCGGCTCAGGGAGTATGTTCAGGCCAGACTCAGAGAGAAGGCGCAGGCCCTCCTCAAAATTTGTCCCCCTCATCCTCACCACAATCGGTATCTTGAGCTCGAGTTTCTTTGCCGCATTTATTATCCCCCTGGCGACATCATCACACTTTGTAATCCCGCCGAAGAGGTTGACAAATGCCACCTTAACATTTGGGTCAGAGGCGAGGATAGAAAAGGCAGTGGTAACCCGCTCCTCACTTGCCCCACCACCTATATCAAGGAAGTTTGCCGGCTCAGCCCCGGCACTCTTAACGACATCCATGGTAGCCATAGCCAGGCCGGCCCCATTGACCAGGCAACCTACAGAGCCATCGAGCTTTATATAGGTGACATCGGCATCCGCTGCCTGTGTCTCCAGAGGCTCCTCCTGGGAGATGTCCCGCATCTCGGTGATGTCCTTATGGCGGAAGAGGCCACTATCATCGATATTTATCTTGGCATCAAGGGCCAGGAGCCTGCCATCAGTAGTGATGGTAAGGGGGTTTATCTCCGCCAGGGAGAAGTCTTTCTCCATAAAGAGCTTGTAGAGGCCGGTCATTACCTGTTGTGCCGGTCTCACATACTCAGGCCCCAGATTCATGGCGTAGACGAGGCTCCGAGCCTGAAACGGCTGGAGACCTACTACCGGATCAATGTAGGCCCTGTGTATCTTCTCCGGGGCCTTCTCTGCGATCTCCTCAATCTCCATTCCCCCGGCCTCGCTTGCCATCATCAGAGGCATGCCCTTGGAGGTATCCAGGAGGACGCTCAAGTAGAGCTCTTGCTTTGCCTCAGCCGCTTCTTCGACGAGGACTGCGTCTACCGGCGCCCCCTCAGGTGAGGTCTGATGGGTGACAAGCCTCCTCCCGAGAAGGCCCTCGGCAAACTTCTCGACCTCCTCTGGGGATGAAGTGATCTTGATGCCCCCGGCCAGACCCCTGCCCCCGGCATGGATCTGGGACTTCACCACCACCTTCCCCCCTAATTGAGTTGCGATCTTCCTGGCCTCGGCAGGTGTTCTGGCCACTCCTCCCCGCGGCACCGGGATGCCATAATCGGTGAAGAGCCCCTTTGCCTGATACTCGTGTATCTTCATTTTGACCTCCCTTCATTCATTCGCTCATTCGCTTGAAAAAGCGGAGGGGGTGGGATTCGAACCCACGGCCCCGGTATCGGGACAACGGTTTTCAAGACCGCCACCATCAGCCTCTCGGTCACCCCTCCTAATAATACTTGGCAGCCCAACCGTCGTCAATCTCACTAATAGATGACCTCCTCCCGAATGAGCCTCCCGATCTCCCCCTGGCTCATCCCGAGGAGCTCCCCGAAGACATATTCATTGTGCTCACCGAGGAGGGGGGCTGAGCTATAGTTCCCGATATTTCTTCCGTCCATCCTTATAGGAAGGCGACCATAGACCCCCATCCCCATCTCCGGGTGGTCTATCTCGACGAAGTAGTCTCTCGCCTTCAGATGGGGGTCAGTGGCCAGCTCAGCTATGTCAACTGAGGGACCGGCGGCAATGCCAGCCCCCTGAAGCATCTCCATCACCTCATAGTCAGTATAATCCCTGGTCCACTCCCCGATGATGCGATCGAGCTCATCCCTGTTCCTCCATCGAGAAAACCCATCTCTCATCCTCTCATCCTCCCCAAGCTCCCTCCCTCCCATGATACGACAGAGCGCCCTCCACTCCTCATCCGATGAGACCGAGATAGCGACCCACCTGTCTTCCCCTTTACACCTGTAGCACTCGTGGGGGACCTGTATATCATCACGGTTCCCCTCCCTCCCCCTCACCCTTCC
>DAOWNJ010000089.1 GCA_030642645.1 Dehalococcoidia bacterium
TGCAGCTTCAACTCCTTCTCCGGTTTGGAGTGGCTCATCCCTGAGTATATCGATGCCCTCCTTGAGGAGATATGCCTCAGGGGGAACGGCTGCTCAGGGGTTCCCACCATATATCTTGGTGGCGGGACACCGACCATCCTGGATGGGGAGGAGATAGCCCGAATCATTGAGGTATGCCGCTCGTCCTTCGATGTTGCCGCTGATGCCGAGATAACCATTGAGGGGAACCCTGGAACGGTCACTGAGCCCCTCCTCTACAAACTGCTCGATATAGGGGTCAACCGGCTGAGTCTGGGGGTGCAGAGCTTCGATGATGGCCAGCTCATGATGCTGGGTCGTATCCATAACTCTGCTGAGGCGCTGGAGGCCTACAGCCTGGCCAGGGCGGTCGGCTTTGATAATATCAACCTTGACCTCCTTTACAGCCTCCCCGGTCAGTCCCTCAATTCATGGCGAGAGACGCTGCGGGAGGCCATTGACCTCGCGCCTGACCACCTGTCCCTGTACTGCCTGACTCTGGAGGGGGAAGTCCCTCTGGCAAAGCTGATAGATTCGGGGCTCCTCCCCTCCCCCGACCCTGACCTTGCTGCTAGTATGTACTCCCTTGCCGAGGAGATGCTGGATGGTATCTATGAGCACTATGAGATATCCAACTGGGCGAGGCAGGGGAGGGAATGCCGCCATAACCTCGCCTGCTGGAGGAACCTCCCATACCTCGGATTCGGCGCCGGTGCTCACTCCTCCTTTAACCATCGTCGCTTCTGGAATGTGAGTTCCCCTGTTGAATATATAGGGAGGCTCAAGGGAGGAGGGGAGGCCGCTGAGGGGGGTGAGGATATAGATGAAGAGCTTGAGGTGGCGGAGACGATCATCCTCGGGCTTCGCCTCGGCCGGGGGATATACCCTGAGGAGATGAGAAGCCGCTTTAATAAGGATGTCCTCTCCATCTACCGAAGCGAGATAGAGAAGCTGGAGGGACTTGGGCTCATCGTGAATAAAGATGGTGCCATCCGCCTTACCCCAAGGGGTCGCCTCCTCGGGAATGAGGTATTCATGAGGTTCCTCCATAGCCCGCTTCATTGACCCCACCATTGAGCCGTGCTACCATAATTCAAACAAACCCAGGGGTAGAGCATTGTTCAGAGCATTGAGAGGGGAGAAGACCGAGCAAGGGGTTAGGCGAACCCGGGAGGCCTGGTTCGGAAAGGTGGCCCATCTGCTTGACCGCTCCAGGGTGGATGAGGGGTTGTGGGACGAGCTGGAGGAGCTCCTTATCCTTGCCGATGTCGGTGTTGATACCACATCCAGGCTTCTGGAGAGGGTAAAGGGGAGAACAGGAAAGGAAAGGATCACCCAGGGCTATGAGATCAAAGCAGCTTTGAAGGAGGAGACGGTCTCGATGTTGACTGTCGAACGGGTGAGGGATGAGGCAAACAGGCCTGGCCTCAAGGTCATCCTTATGGTGGGGGTGAATGGCTCTGGAAAGACAACCAGCATTGCCAAGCTTGCCAATATCTTTAAGATGGAAGGGAAGAGGACGATCATAGCCGCTGCCGATACCTTCAGGGCTGCGGCTATTGACCAGCTAAAGTTGTGGGGAGAGAGAATTGGGGTTGAGGTTATATGCCATCAGCCTGGAGGTGACCCAGGGGCTGTAGTCTTCGATGCCATTCAGGCAGCGAGGAGCCGTGGGGCTGATGTAGTCATTGTCGACACCGCAGGACGCCTCCATACAAAGTTCAACCTTATGGAGGAGCTGAAGAAGATAAAGCGGGTGGTATCAAGGGCCGACCCCGACGCCGCCCAGGAGGTGCTCCTGGTCATGGATGCCACAACAGGTCAGAACGGCCTTGCCCAGGCGAGGCACTTCGCTGATGCCGTGGGGGTTGATGGCATCCTTCTGGCGAAGCTCGACAGCACCGCCAAGGGCGGGATTGTGCTTGCTATCTCCGATGAGCTCAGGATCCCGGTCCTCTATATCGGGACCGGGGAGGGGCTTGTTGACATCGCCCCCTTTGACCCTGAGGCCTTCGTTGAGGCGCTCTACCACTGAGGGGGAAAGGTGTGAATGTATAGGATAATAGAGAGGGAGGAACTGGCGCCAGGGATTCACCTCTTCAAGGTCGAGACCCCTCAAGTGGCCAGGAAGGCGCAGGCGGGACAGTTCGTTATCCTGAGGGTTGATGAGAGGGGGGAGCGCATCCCTCTGACCATCGCCGACTGGGACCGAGAAGGGGGGAGTATAACCATTGTTTTCATGGAGGCTGGAAAGACAACCATAAAACTTGCCACCTTGAGGGCAGGGGACTCTATCGCCAACTTTGTTGGGCCGCTTGGAAATCCAAGCGAGATTGAAAAATTCGGGACTGTGCTCTTAATCGCCGGTGGCTTCGCCATCGCCACTATTGTCCCCATCGCCCGCGCCATGAAGGAGGAGGGGAACAGGGTCATCTCAATAATAGGCTTTCGCACCAGGGAGCTCGTTTTCTGGGAGGAAAGGCTTGGCCCGTTCAGCGATGAGCTCATCGTGACCACAGACGATGGCTCATATGGCCGAAAGGGGATGGTCACCGAGCCACTCGTGGGGCTTCTTGAGGGTGGGGGGATAGATCGTGTGGTCGCTATCGGGCCGACTGTAATGATGAGGGCCTGCTCCCAGACAACCCAGCGCTATAGCGTCAAGACCATCGTCAGCCTCAACCCGATAATGGTTGATGGCACCGGGATGTGTGGCTGCTGCCGGGTTTCGGTTGGCGGGGAAACGCACTTTGCCTGTATCGATGGGCCGGAGTTTGATGCTCACCTTGTTGACTGGGACCTCCTGATGGCCCGACAGCGAATCTACCTTGATGAGGAGAGGGTCTCCCTTGAGCTATGGGAGAGGCAGGGAGACAAAGGACATGCCAAGGCTTGATCTGAACCGAGTTCCCATGCCAAAGCAAGCCCCGGAGGTGAGGGCGAAGAACTTCGATGAGGTCGCTTTAGGATATAGTGAGGAGCAGGCGATAGCCGAGGCGAACCGCTGCATTCAGTGTCCAAGAAGGCCATGCATTGATGGCTGCCCCGTTGAGATTGACATACCTGGTTTCATCAAGGCCTTGCGCGAGGGCGAAATGCCAGAGGCAGTGAGAATACTCAAGAGCAAAAACAGCCTCCCCGGGATATGCGGCAGGGTATGCCCTCAGGAGACACAATGTGAATCAAGGTGCCCCCTTGGAAAGAAAGGGGCACCCGTTGCTATCGGCCGTCTGGAGCGATATATTGCTGATTGGGAGCGAAGCCACCCGTCATCCTCAAAGCAAGACCACCCTGCGCCAACCGGAAAGAGGGTGGCGGTGGTGGGGAGTGGGCCAGCAGGCCTCACAGCGGCGGCTGACCTGGCAAGGATGGGGCATGAGGTCGCCATCTTTGAGGCGCTCCATGCCGCTGGGGGGGTATTGGTGTATGGAATCCCTGAGTTCAGAATGCCAAAAGATGTTGTTCAGGCCGAGGTCGAGTATGTGAAGTCCCTGGGTGTTGAAGTCAGGCTTGACTCTGTAGTCGGCAAGACGATGACTGTTGATGAGATACTGGGGGAAGGCTACGACGCTGTATTTCTGGGCACTGGAGCCGGACTTCCCATGTTCCTGAATATCCCCGGAGAGAACCTCAATGGGGTCTATTCAGCAAATGAGTTCCTCACCAGGACAAATTTAATGAAGGCCTACCTCTTCCCGGAATACGATACCCCTTTGAAGGTGGGGGGGAGGGTGGCGGTGATCGGTGGGGGGAATGTTGCCATGGACTCGGCCAGATGCGCCCTGAGGCTCGGCGCTCAGGAGGTCTGTATCGTCTATCGACGCTCCCGTGTGGAGATGCCGGCAAGGCATGAGGAGGTGGAGAATGCAATGGAGGAGGGCATCATATTTAGGTTTCTGACCAATCCGGAGCAAATCCTTGGCAATGAACAGGGATGGGTTATCGGGATGGAGTGCCTGGAGATGGAGCTTGGAGAGCCCGATGAGAGCGGAAGACGACGCCCCATCCCCAAGCCCGGGAGTGATTTTGTGATCGATGTCGATACCGTGGTCGTTGCCCTTGGCACCACCCCCAACCCCCTTGTTGCCAAAACCACAAATGGGCTCAAGACCACAGGGCAGGGAACGGTGGTCGCCGATAGTGAGACCGGGAAAACAACAAAGCCGAAGGTGTGGGCTGGTGGGGATATAGTTACCGGTGCTGCCACAGTGATAAGCGCTATGGGGGCGGGGAGGAGGGCGGCAGCATCCATCAATGCTTACTTAAATGAAGAGCCTTTTTAATAGATCGGGGCTTAAAAGGGGGCCGCCAAAGGCGGCCCCCTTTTAAACCTAAATTTTCTCTCCTTTTTCCCTTTCCTCAAAGCATCAACTCTAGTAGAATAGCCTTGAATGAAAAGGCAAAGCGAAGCTGTAGTCCCAATAA
>DAOWNJ010000154.1 GCA_030642645.1 Dehalococcoidia bacterium
GCCGTTCCCCTCAGCAGCGGTATGGACCACCTCACCCCCAACCTTTACCTTCACCATAGCCTCGGCGAGCATCTCATTGTCTGCCAGGGTGGGGCGGCGGCGCCCGTTCTCCACCATCACCATAAAGTCGACGAGCTCAAATGGTGACTTGTAATCGGGCTCGGTGCGGCGAAGAAGGAGCTCGAATGATGCCTCGGCGACCTCATACTGAAAGCCCTGGCTTTCCATCGACTTTATTTGCTCCAGAACCCCACCCGCCTTCTCGCCACTTGTGAGATCGATCCCCCTCTCCCTGGCCTTATAGATGATGGCGCTCCTTCCCGATAGTTCAGATACCAGGACCCTCCCTCTGTTCCCCACAAGCTCAGGGGGGATATGCTGATAGCTTTCCTCAAGCTTCACAATTCCAGAGATATGAAGCCCCCCCTTGTGGGTGAAGGCCGAGGCCCCAACATAGGGGAGATGGTGATCAGGGGGAAGGTTTGAGATCTCGCTCACATAGCGAGAGACCTCGGTCAGCTTTGCCATCTGCTCATCGCTGATGCAGTCAATCCCCAGCTTGAGTTTAAGGGCAGGGATAACGGAGCATAGATTAGCATTGCCACAGCGCTCCCCGTAGCCATTGATGGTCCCCTGAACCTGGACTGCACCGGCCCTGACCGCTTCGAGGCTATTTGCCACTGCAAGCTCACCGTCGTTATGAGCGTGGATGCCGAGGGGGACTCGGCTCGCCTTCCGGGCAGCATCAAAAACAGGGGCTATCTCAGATGGCAACGCCCCACCGTTTGTATCGCAGAGGACAATCGAACCAGCCCCGGCATCTGCGGCCGCCCTTATGGTCTCAAGGGCATAATCAGGGTTTGCCTTAAACCCATCAAAGAGGTGCTCGCAATCGAAGAAGACCTCAAGCCCTTTCGATCTGAGGTAGCGGATAGAGTCAGAGATCATGCGCAGGTTCTCATCAAGCGTGGTCTCCAGGACATCCCTTACATGGAGGTCCCAGCTCTTCCCCACTATGGTAGCCACCCTCGTCCCGGCCTCAACAAGGGCTTTGAGGTTGGCATCATTTTGGGCTTCGACACCAGGATGCCTTGTGCTTCCAAAGGCAACAAGGACTGCATTTGATAAGGAGAGGCCCTTTGCCCTCCTAAAGAACTCGTCGTCCTTTGGATTTGAGCCAGGCCACCCCCCCTCGATAAAGTAGATTCCAAGCTCATCGAGCTTCCTCACGATATTGAGTTTATCCTCGACGGTGAAGGAGATCCCCTCCCGCTGCGCCCCGTCTCGGAGTGTTGTGTCATAGAGCTGGATTTGGGTCAATTTTCTATACCTTCCCCGTAATCATATCCCCCATCTCCCTCGTCCCCACCCTTGTCTTTCCCTCCTGCATTATATCATAAGTGCGGTAGCCTTCCTCAAGAACCATTTGTACTGCTTTTTCAACAGCGTTCGCCTCATCAGGGAGTCCCAGCGAGTAGCGGAGCATCATCGCCACTGAGAGTATGGTAGCGATTGGGTTAGCCATGTTCTGCCCTGCCCTCCTCGGGGCACTCCCGTGGATCGGCTCATACATGCCAAAGGTCTTCCTCCCCTTTGGCACCCCGGCCAGGCTCGCTGACGGCAGCATCCCCATTGAGCCCGCAAGCATCGATGCCTCATCGGTTAGAATATCCCCGAACA
>DAOWNJ010000040.1 GCA_030642645.1 Dehalococcoidia bacterium
ACCTCTTGCGTGTGAAGCAAGCGCTCTATCCACTGAGCTAACCGCCCAAAATCGTATCTATTCTAGCCCAAGAAACGAGCTTTGTAAACATTTGCCATAGATGATTAAGAGGGCTGAAAATGCCAATTTATTCCTATCAGTGCCAGGATTGAGGAAATCAGCTTGATGTGTTTTCTAAAAGCTTTGAAGTAGGAGAGGAAACCTGTCCTCGCTGTCATAGCAAGAATGTAAAGGGAATTTTGACAGCCCCTCTGGTAAGGATGGGTAAAGTATCAGAGCCACCAAGCGAGTTTTTGGCAAAGGAAGAAGCCGTAGATTACTACAACAAGAAGAAAATGAGAAACTGGTCAGGTCGATAGAGGAATTTCTCATGAAAAGAGAATAGGCTTGAGATCGTTGTTAAACCTATAGCTGCCAGATACTCACAAGCTGCTGAAAATCTATCATCCCGCTCTCGGCTATGTTTTCAACCTCGACCCCTGCCTCCACTGCTGCTGCCACGGGGTTCAGCCCGCCGAGTAGCACCACGCCAACCCGATTCAGGCCTGTAGCAATCTGGCAAACGGGCTCGCTGGTATTGCCTAAGGCGTAGACTCCACCTATGCCAGCTTCCTTAAGCCCTAAAATGACCCCCTCAACTATTGACCTCGATGGCGCTGGTATCTCTCGGAAATTGGCCAGTATCCTGCCGTTGCCAGTTCTGGCGGCTTCGCCCACACTTGTCATCCTGGCGCGGATGTATTGCTCGGAGGGGTCAAGGGATGTTCCCCCGTAGTTGATTATAGCTACGAAGCGCCTTGGCTTCGAGTCCCTGATTTCGAGCACCCCGCCAAATCTGGATTCTATCGGGACACCCGCCTTGAGCAAGACCCCGTTTATGGTCACGCTGCATACTGTAGCGAAGCCTACCTT
Organism: Dehalococcoidia bacterium; assembly: GCA_030642645.1. Classification (GTDB taxonomy): domain Bacteria; phylum Chloroflexota; class Dehalococcoidia; order E44-bin15; family DAOWNJ01; genus DAOWNJ01. The sequence goes on from DAOWNJ010000040.1 coordinate 913, forward strand.
CCCGCTGGGCACCACCACATTTCCCAGCTTCCCCCCTTCAGATGCAACTGCCACAGACTCACTGACGCATATGCCAGCTTTGAATACCTCTCTCATGGCCGTCAGGGCACTCTCGAACTTATCCCTATCGAAAAGCGAGGCGTTGATCGCGACCCCACCGGTCCGCTTAATTGGGTCGAAAGTGGTTTGAAAGGCCAGGAGTTCCAGCCTCTCCTGAATGAAGCTAACTTGATCCGGTGCCAGCGCTATCCTCAGTTCCTCAAGACCTCGAGGGGTGATCATTCTGCCGTCTGGGCCCAAGGGCTGAGTATAGCCTCTCTCGTCTGTTATCCTTAAATGGTATCTGACTGCCCTCTCGCTCAGGGAAATACCGTGGCGCTCGAGTTCCCGGGCGATTGCGATCGAACCGAGCGGCTCAGAGGACTCGCTCAAGACCTTGAGAATGGCAATCATCTTCCTTTCTGTATCTGAGGCAGCGCCCTGCACCGTACGAACCTCTTTCAGCATTCTAGGATGGATTTGATATCATTATACCACCCCCAAACCAAAAACCGAATATGGCCTGTGCCTTACCATCCCTTGAACCGACTTGTAATGGGCAACCTTCTGTCTCGACCAAAGGCCCTGGGGGTTATCTTGACCCCTGGTGGTGCCTGGCGACGCTTATACTCGCTTGTATCTACCAATCGGGCTGCCCACTTGACCACCCCTTCATCGATTCCCATAGCAATAATCTGCTCGACGCTCTTGTCCTCCTCAACATAGGCCTCCAATACTGGATCGAGCAGGTCATAGGGAGGTAGGGTGTCAGTATCCTTTTGTTCAGGCCTTAGCTCAGCCGAGGGTGGCTTCTCTATAATAGTAGAAGGCATGAGTTCCGAACCCGCTAGTGAGTTTCGGTACCTGGCAAGTTCGTAGACCAGGGTCTTGGGCACATCCTTTATCACTGCGAATCCTCCGGCCATGGCCCCATAGAGGGTGGCGTAGCCGGTGGCCATTTCGCTCTTATTGCCCGTGGTGAGAACAAGCCAGCCAAATTTATTTGATAACGCCATGAGGATGTTGCCCCTCGTGCGAGCCTGGATGTTCTCCTCAGCCACATTGGGCTCAGTCCCCTTAAAAGCTTCAGCCAGTACCTCGAGATAGGCTTGAAAAACCTCTTCGATAGGGATGATCAAAAACCTTATGTCCAGGTTCTGGGCCAGAAGCTCAGCATCTGATATACTGCCAGGGGAAGAGTATCTCGAAGGCATCGCCACCCCGACCACATTTGAATGCCCCAGGGCATCCACCGCAATGGCTGCCACCAGGCTGGAATCGATGCCACCAGAGAGCCCGATTACCACCTTCTCAAAGCCATTCTTATGCACATAGTCGCATATGCCCAGCACCAGCGCATCATAGACCTCGTCCGGAAGGCCGCGCACCTGAAGCTGCCTTTCAGGTAGCGATGGTTTTGGAGCAGCCGAAGGCACTTCGGATACCACTATCTTGGCTATATGCCATCGTTGCTCCTCCAAGAGTAGCGTGCCCTTCCTCCACCTGGGGTCGTGAAGACGGGTCCGAAAGACGGCCTCGACATCAAGATCAGCTATCACGAGGTCTTCTTCGAACTGCTTGCCCCTGGCGAGGAGCTTCCCCTTCTCATCAAGCACCATGCTGTTGCCATCGAAGACCAGCTCGTCCTGCCCGCCCACCAGGTTATTGTGAGCGATGATGGCCACATTGTCCGAGGCGCGAGTTCCTAGCATCCTTTCCCTGAAGTTCCCCCTGCCAAAATGATATGGCGAGGAGCTTATGTTCACTATGACCTCGGCCCCGGAGTAGGCCTGGGCAGTAGCTGGCCCGGCCTCGTACCAGATGTCCTCACAGATATTGATGCCGACACCAATGCCATCTATGATATAGACAGGGCACTCCCTGCCAGGGTGGAAGTAGCGATTCTCATCGAAGACGCCGTAGTTAGGCAGGTATATCTTGTGATAGACGCCGGCAAGCTTTCCATCGTGGATCACCGCGGCAGCGTTATAGATGTCGCCCTTGGCATCGACAAAGCCAACTACGACGGTAAGCCCAGAGGAGGCATCGACGACCTTGTCCAGAGCCCTCAGGTTCTCCTCAATGAACTGTGGCTTGAGCAGGAGGTCCTCCGGCGGGTAGCCGCAGATGGCAAGCTCAGGGAAGGTGAGGAGGTCAACCCCCAGAGACCTGGCTTCGGCGATGGCTTCCAGAATCTTCTGAGTGTTAGCAACAAAATCGCCTACGGTAGTATTGACCTGAGCCATACCGATTCGCAGCCGGCGCATACTAACCGCTCCAGAGGTGGCAAACTACATTCCACTCACAGGATTGGTAGGTATCTCTTAAGCTCATAATCGGTCACCTGTGTTCTGTACTGGTTCCACTCGATCCTCTTGTTCTTGATGAAGGCATCAAAAACATGGTCGCCAAGGGCTTTTCGCACAACCTCGCTTTTCTCAGTGAGCTGGATTGCCTCCCAGAGGTTGGCGGGCAGGGTTCCTATCCCCCTTCTCTTTCGCTCCTCCTCACTCATCTCATACACGTTTTCCTTTACCGGATCAGGAACCTCGTATCCCTTCTCGATTCCCTCCAGCCCGGCGGCCAGCATTACACTGAAGGTAAGGTAGGGGTTGCAGGCCGGGTCGGGAGAGCGGAACTCTATCCTGGTGGCGTTTTCCTTGCCCGGTTTATACTCAGGGACCCTGATCAGGTCTGCTCGGTTCCTTCGCGCCCAGGAAAGATAGACCGGCGCCTCATATCCCGGGACCAGCCTCTTATAGGAGTTGACCCACTGGCTGGTGATGGAAGTAATCTCAGGAGCATGCCTCAAGAGCCCGGCTATATAGCACTTGGCCAACTTGGAGAGATAATACTTATCGTCCCTGTCAAAGAAGGCGTTCCTCTCACCCTTGAATAGCGATTGGTGCACATGCATGCCACTGCCATTGATGCCGAAGACGGGTTTAGGCATAAAGGTAGCGTAGACGCCATGTTCAAGGGCTATTTGCTTGACCACCAGACGGTAGGTCATCACGCTGTCTGCCATGGTCAGGGCATCGGCATACCTCATGTCTATCTCGTGCTGGCTGGCGGCAACCTCGTGGTGGGAATACTCGATCCCTATGCCCATCTCCTCCAGGGTGAGGACCGTCTCCCTCCTCAGGTCAGTGGCAGCATCCAGGGGGGTCATATCAAAGTAGCCCCCCACATCCAGGGGCTCGGTCCCCTTCGAGTCTCGGAAGTAGAAGTACTCCAGCTCCGGTCCCACATAGAAGGTATAGCCCATGTCGGCTGCCCGTTTCAGGTTCCTCTTCAGGACATACCTGGGGTCACCCTCAAAGGGCTCACCGCCGGGTCTCAGGATGTCGCAGAACATCCTGGCCACAGCATGCTCCTTGGGTCTCCAGGGGAGCAATTGAAATGTGTTGGGGTCGGGCAGGGCCACCATATCGCTCTCATCGATGCGGGCGAAGCCCTCGATGGAGGAGCCGTCAAAGCCCATCCCTTCCTCCAGAGCGCCATCAAGCTCCTCCACGGTGATGGCAAAGCTCTTGAGAAACCCCAGGATGTCGGTGAACCACAGTCTGATGAATTTTACGTCATGCTCCTTTGCCATCTTGAGGACATATTCTCTGGCCTCCATAGATTCTCTGATCTCCGCCATTTTTAATACCTCCTTTCTAGAGTGCTTTTTCTCCTCTGTCCCCAGTCCTGACCCGCACTGCATCAGCAACGGGCAAAATGAAAATCTTCCCATCCCCTATCTCACCTGTCCTGGCATCCACGGCGATAGCATCCACTACTTTTTCCGCATCACTATCCGAGACCACGATCTCGATCTTCAGTTTGGGCAGGAACTCTACCCTGTATTCCTGACCACGCCACCTCTGAGTAAGCCCCTTTTGCCTTCCATGCCCCTTGACATCGGTCAGGGTCATACCTGGGTAGCCCAAGCCCTCGAGGCTCTTCTTCACTGCATCCAGTTTCTCCGGTCTGATTATGGCTTCTATCTTTTTCATCTTAGCCTCCAACATAAGGGAAATCAGGATAGGCCTTTGTGCCATGCTCGGAAATATCCAGGCCGGCTAACTCTTCCTGAGGCGATACCCTTATTCCAAAAACTCGATCCATTATCTTGAATGTAGCATACCCCATGGCGAATGCCCAGGCAACACAGACCACTGCTCCTATAGCCTGGGCGGCGAGCTGCCCCCAGCCTCCCCCATAGAATAGCCCGATAACACCGTAGGTGCCATCGGCAAATAGCCCCACGGATAGGAGTCCCCAAATGCCATTTACTCCGTGAACGCTCACCGCACCTACCGGGTCATCAATATGTATTCTATCAAAAAAGGAAACGCTCAATACCACCAGCACACCAGCCACGAGCCCTATTATCACCGCTACCCAGGCCTCCACAAAGGCACAGGGAGCTGTTATCGCCACCAGCCCGGCTATCGCCCCGTTCATGGCCATACCCACATCTGGCTTCTTGTTCCTGATCCAGGTGAATAGCATGGCGGCGAAGGCGGCTGCCGCTGCTGCCATGTTGGTGTTCACCGCTATCACTGAGATTCTAAGCTCATGAGCCGATAGGGTGCTTCCCGGGTTAAACCCGAACCAGCCAAACCAGAGAAGGAAGCAGCCCAGTCCCGCCAAAGCCAGGCTATGCCCCGGTATGGCCCTCGGCTTGCCATTCTGGTCATACTTGCCAAATCTTGGCCCCAAAACCATAGCCCCAGCCAGCCCCACGATACCACCTATGGCATGCACCACCCCTGAGCCAGCGAAATCGATATGTCCAGCACCAAGCGGCAAACTTGCCAGCCAGCCACCACCCCACACCCAGTGCCCATAGATAGGATAGATTATAGCACCTACTATAATAGCGTAAATGAAGTAGGCCTTCCATTTTATCCTCTCCGCTACTGCCCCGGCAACGATAGTGGCTGCGGTGGCGGCAAACACCACCTGGAATATAAAGAGGAGATAGGTGCCGACATCATATGCCTCGCCGACTAGGAACCAGCCTGTAGTCCCGATCAGCCCTGCCTTGTCGGCACCGAACATGAGGGCAAAGCCCATCACCATGAAGGCCAGGGAGCACATGGCGAAGTCCATCAGGTTCTTGAGCATCAAATTGGCGGTGTTCTTGGCACGGCAGAAGCCACCCTCCAGCATGGCGAAGCCAGCCTGCATCATGAAGACCAGAAAGGCACACACCAGCACCCAGACATAATCCACAGGTGCACCCGGGTCGCCAACCAGAGTCTGAGCCCCGTTGGGGTCGGCCGCCAGAGCTATACCCCTGGTCACCAGCAACATGAGGCAGGTGAGAAGGAGCAGCAACCACCCTTTCTTCAGCCATTTCAACGCCCTCTCTTTGGTAAACATGGCTATCCTCCTTTCCAAAAGGAGGATAGCAGTCAGATATTTCAAGCATATTACAGACAGGTTAAATTTGTGTTACAGAATATCCTAGTTCAGCGGGAGCCCTCTGGTGAGTAACTGCCCCTCCACTTGCCAATGGTCTGAGACAGCCCATCGGTGCCGAAAAAGCCCTGGAATAGCCTGAAGTAGTAGAGCTCTTCCTTGGAGGAAATCTGGATGTGTTCGGATGGTCTCCTCTGCCTCTCGAACTGGGCATCAGAGATCTCAGCCTCGGCAAATTCTGCGATGAGCCCGGCTGAGCCGCAACCGTCGGCGAACTCCATTTTGGTTCTCCAAAGCACCTCATCGGGAAGGTAGCCGGTGAACGCTCTCCTCAGGAGCCACTTCTCAATCCTGTTCTCACCTGCTAGCTTCAGCTTTGGGTCGATAGCGATTGCGCACTCGATAAAGTCTATATCGAGAAAAGGCACCCTCCCCTCTATCGAGTGCGCCATGGTGGCACGGTCAACCCTTTGCAGATTGAGATTGTGCAGGCCAGAGAGGATCCTGATAGATTCCTCCTGGAGGGCTTCCTTCCTGTCGATCTCCTTGAAATAGTGGTAACCGGCAAATATCTCGTCAGAGCCCTCACCGGTAAGTATGACCTTCACATAGTCCCTGGCCAGCCGTGAGACGAAATAGGTCGGGATGGCGCTTCTCACCAGGGAAGGGTCAAAGGATTCGAGGTGATAGATCACATCGGGCAACACCCTTATCATCTCATCCGGGGTGTATACATATTCATGGTGCTTAGTCCCCAGAAAATCGGCAACCTTTCTGGCGTATGCCAGGTCAGTGGCCCCCTCTACCCCTACAGAGAAGGTCTCCAGACGGTCAAAGTGCTGCCTTGATACAGCGCATATTAAGCTGCTATCAATACCACCACTAAGAAAGCAACCTAATGGGACATCGGACATCCAGCGCTTCTGCACCGCTTCACTCAATCTCCGATTGAGCCCATCGGTAATCCTGCCTATATCATCTTCCCAGTGCTCAATCTCAGGGAGTTGATAGTACTGGACCAGCCCCTTTCTGGAGGAATAGTAATGCCCCGGTGGGAATTCCTGGACGCTCGCCACCACCCCCTCCAGCGCCTTGATCTCAGAGGCAAAGAACAGGCAGTTATCCTTTCGTCCCTCATAAAGGGGTTTTATCCTCAGCGGGTCTCTGGCAATGAGAATATCCTTACCGTCGTAGAGCACAAAGGCAAACATCCCGTCGAGTCTGGAAACTGCTTCCTCCCCTATCTCTTCAAACAGGTGAAGGATCACCTCGGTATCTGAATTAGTGCGGAACTGGTGTTGGGAAAGTTCGCTCCTCAAGGCAAGGTGATTGTAGATCTCACCATTACAGATAACACATTTTTGCCCATCCTCAGCAAATATCGGCTGTCTGCCACCAGCCACATCTATTATCGAGAGCCTTTTTTGCCCCAGGGCAATGTTAGAATCTACATATATGCCCTGGTCATCCGGCCCGCGATGAGACAGCCTGTCCAGCATGGTATCCAGATATGGTGCCCATCGA
>DAOWNJ010000118.1 GCA_030642645.1 Dehalococcoidia bacterium
GCATCCCCGCATCCATGTGTTCCTTTCAAGCTCGGATATTCACCTCATGCACCAACTGAGGAAGAAGCGGGAGGAGATGCTGGAGATGGCACGCACCATGGTCGCCCGCGCAAAAGGGTATCTCGATGATGTCGAGTTCTCACCTATGGATGCCACCCGCTCCGACCCAAAATTCATTCACCAAATCCTTGAAGCGGTGATCGATGCCGGGGCAACCACGGTGAATATCCCTGATACCGTTGGCTATACCACGCCTGGGGAGTTCGGTCGCCTCATTGTCGGCATATTTGAGAATGTCCCAAATATAGCCAGGGTGGCGGTCAGCGTCCATTGCCATAACGACCTCGGCCTTGCTGTTGCCAACAGCCTTGAAGCGCTCAAGTGCGGGGCAAGGCAGGTGGAGTGCACTATAAACGGAATCGGGGAGAGGGCTGGGAATGCCGCCCTTGAGGAGATTGTGATGGCACTCCGAACCAGGAATGACCTCTTTGACCTCACCACCAGTATCGAAACCACACAGATATACAGGACTAGCCGCCTGGTGAGCGACCTCACCGGATTCTCCGTCCAGCCCAACAAGGCGATTGTCGGGGCTAATGCCTTCCGCCACGAGTCCGGTATCCACCAGGACGGCGTCCTCAAGGAGCCGACCACCTACGAGATAATGGATGCCCGCTCCATAGGGTTGCCATCGAGCACACTGGTCCTTGGCAAGCATAGCGGCAGGCATGCCTTTAAGGCAAGGCTTGAGGAGCTGGGATATAGCCTGAGTGAAGAAGACCTCAATCGTGCATTTGACTCATTCAAGGAGCTCACTGATAAGAAGAAGGGTATTACTGACCGAGACCTTGAGTCCCTCATCGCCGAGGAGCTCAGGACTATCTCCGAGACCTATCACCTCGATCAGGTGCAGGTCTTCTGCGGCGACCAGAGCATTCCCACTGCCTCGGTCAGGCTCATATCCCCGGATGGCCAGGTCATTGCCGATGCTGCCCTGGGAACAGGGCCGGTTGATGCGGTATACAAGGCGATAAACCGCCTTGTCGGGGTTTCAAATACCCTAATTGAGTTCAGCGTTAAATCGGTAACCGAGGGCATTGACGCTATCGGCGAGGTAATGATAAGAATTGAGAGCGAGGGGAGAATCTATACTGGTCGCGGTGCCTCAACAGACATCATTGTCGCCTCAGCAAAGGCATATTTAAATGCCCTCAACAGGCTTGTTGCCGCAAAGGGGAGTTAGTCCGACATCCAAGGGGGTCAATATATGGCGAAATCCGAAGAGGAGTATAACCTGGCTACCAGGCTTTCGGGGATCGAGCGCACCATGAGGATACAGCTCTTCCTCATATTGGTGAGCCTTTCCTGTAGCCTTGCGGCCCTTATAATAGCCCTGGTGGTCCTTATTACCGCCTAGTAAGAGGAGAAATCAAGATGGTAGAAGAGAGGGAAGAGGCTCTTATCGCCTATTGCGGCCTCGATTGCAGCCGCTGCTTCGGCTACAAAAAGACAATAAGCGAGGCGGCTAAAGAGCTGCGGAGGACGATGCGAAAGGAAAGGATGAAGGAGGCATGGGCAGGGATGCCCTTTCTGGGGGACTACGCTTCCTTCAAGAAATCCCTCGATGCCCTGGCTGGCCTCGGCTGCAGGGGGTGCCGAGAGGGTGGAGGAAATCCCTGGTGCAAGATCAGAAGCTGCTGCCGCAAACGGGGCTACGAAAGCTGTGCCCAGTGCGATGAGTTCCAGCAGTGCGAGAAACTTACCATACTTGTCCCCTACCACAAGGACGAACACCTGAAGAACCTGCGGAGGCTCAAAAAGGTGGGAGTCTCCCGGCCTTGATCCCCAATTGGAGGTGAACACTTGCCAACAGAGGTGGAGATAATACTGCGTCTTCTTCTGGCAACGGGTTTAGGTGCCATCATTGGCTATGAACGGGAACTTGCGAAAAAGCCTGCAGGCTTCCGCACCCATCTCCTTGTCTGCCTGGGTGCGACCATCTTTACCCTGACCTCCATCTATGGGTTCGGGGATGGCGTTGACCCATCAAGGGTGGCTGCCGGAGTGGTGGCCGGGGTCGGTTTTCTGGGTGCGGGCACCATCATCCGAAACAGGGAGGGGCTTGTTGTGGGACTCACCACCGCAGCCAGCATATGGGCAGTCGCCGCCATCGGGCTTGCCTCTGGAGCCGGGATGTATATCCTGGCCGCGGTTGCTACCCTTATTATACTTGTCATCCTGAGGTTCCCCTGGCCAAGGGGAAGGTAGAAGAAAGCTATGTCACATTCAACGCTAGCTGAGAAAATCCTCGCTGCCCACTGTGGGAGGGAGAAGGTCAGCCCTGGGGAGTTTGTAAATGTCAGGGTTAGTCTCGTCCTGGCAAACGATGTCACAGCTCCAATCGCCATAAGGGAGTTTGAGCGCATCGGGGTAAAAACCGTATTTGACCCCGAGAGGGTGGTGATGGTCCCCGACCATTTCGTCCCCAACAAGGACATCCCTTCTGCCGAGCAGGCAAAGCTGATGAGGGAGTTCGCCCACAAACATAATGTGGTCTACTTTGAGGTAGGGCAGGGGGGGATTGAGCATGTGCTCCTTCCGGAGAAGGGGCTGGTATTGCCCGGGGATGTGGTTGTGGGTGCCGATTCCCATACCTGCACCTATGGGGCGCTTGGCTCTTTTGCCACCGGGATGGGCTCAACAGACATCGCCTCAGCTATGGCCACAGGCGAGATATGGATGAAGGTCCCGACCAGCATCAAGTTCGTTTATCACGGGAAATTGCCAAGATGGACAGGCGGTAAGGACCTCATCCTCTACACTATTGGCGATATTGGAGTTGATGGGGCGCTCTATTCAGCTATGGAGTTTGAGGGCGAGGCAATTGATAATCTATCTATGGATGGTCGCTTCACCATGGCGAATATGGCAATCGAGGCGGGTGCTAAGGCGGGCCTCTTCAGGGTTGATGAGAAGACCACAGCTTATGTAAACCCTCGTGCGAAACGCCCCTACACTATCTATGAGCCCGATGAGGGTGCCGAATACTCAAAAGTTATCGAATACGATGCATCGAATATCGAGCCACAGGTTGCCTTCCCACACCTGCCATCGAATACAAGGCCAATAAGCAAGGTTGGGGAGGTAGAGATAGACCAGGCGGTAATCGGGAGCTGCACCAACGGGCGGATAGAGGACCTAGAGGTCGCAGCCAAGGTTCTTAAAGGAAGGAAGGTTCATCCCAGGGTTCGC
>DAOWNJ010000004.1 GCA_030642645.1 Dehalococcoidia bacterium
GGGACATCACCGAGAGGAAGAGGGGGGAGGAGGAGATTAGAAAGGCAAGGGATGAGCTTGAGGAGAGGGTAAAGGAGAGGACTGGAGAGCTTGAGGAGGCCTATGACCTCCTGTCTCAATCTGAGGAGAGGTACAGGGCCATCGTTGAGCACGCCGGCGTCGGCGTCGCGGTCTACGATGTTGATAACAATGTTTTACTTTGGAATGAAGAGGCGGAGAGGATGACCGGCTTCAGGGAGGAGGAGGTGGTTGACAGGAAGCTCAGAGAGATAGTGCCCGATGACCTACTCGAGGAGGCAAGGTGGCTCTTGAGGGAGGCAAAGGAGAAGGGCTTCATCGAGAGCTATGAGACCGAGAGGATGAGGAAGGACGGGACCAGGTTCCCTATGGAGCTCACCATTGCCGCCCTTAAAGACGACGGGGGGGACCTCATCGGAGCAATAGCGATATTTAAGGATGTCACCCAAAGGAAGAGGCTGGAGGAGAAGCTTGTCAGGTCTGAGAGGCTTGCCGCCATCGGGGAGCTTGCGGCAACGGTGGGCCATGAGCTAAGGAACCCCCTTGGGGTGATAAGCAACTCCGCCTATTACCTTAATATGAGGCTTGGGGAGGCCGATGAGAAGGTGAGGAGGCACCTCGATATACTGGACAGGGAGGTCGCCATCTCGAACAAGATCATCTCCGACCTCCTCGATTTCTCAAGGCCGAAGGAGCCTACATTTGAGGAGATCGAAATAAACCCTCAAATCCAGCAGGCGCTCTCCAGGTCGCTCTTGCCTGAGAATATCGAAGTGGTTTGTGAGCTTGGGGAAGAGCTGCCTCATATGATGGCCGACCCTGGCCAGCTCCAGCAGGTCTTTTTGAACCTTATCTCCAATGCCGCCCAGGCAATGCCTGACGGTGGCAGGCTTATCATACGCTCAAGCGCCGATACAAATGAGGTAAGGATGGAGTTCTCCGATAGCGGAAAGGGGATAGCTCAGGAGGACCTTGAGAGGGTCTTCGAGCCCCTTTTCACCACCAGGGCGAAGGGGGCCGGATTGGGGCTAACGGTCACCAGGTCCATCATAGGGAGGCATAAAGGAACCATTGAGGTCAGGAGTCAGGTTGAGAAAGGGACAAGCTTCATTGTCAGCTTGCCTCTGGCCACCGGGGAGGTGAAAGATGTCTGAGAAGGCCCATGTCCTTGTAGTCGATGATGATATAGGCATATGCGAGACGATCTCCGACATATTGGTTGCTCGAGGGTATCGGGTTGCCATCGCTGAGGACGGTTTCAAGGCTATTGAGAGGGTGAGGGGGAACACATTTGATGTCGTCCTGATGGATGTGAAGATGCCCGGGATGAATGGTGTGGAGACATACAGGGAGATGAAGAAGATAAGACCCAGGATGAGGGTCATCATGATGACCGCTTATACCCTCGATGAGCTGATAAGGAATGCCCTCAGGGAGGGGGCGTCTGGGGTCCTCTATAAGCCATTCGATATAGCCAGGCTCACCAAGCTCATCGATGAGGATAGGGCGGAGATTATGCTGGTTGATGACGACCCATACTTCTGCGACATGCTGAAGGATGCCCTGGAGAGAAAGGGCTATCGCGTATCTATTGCGGGCGAGGGGTTCAAGGCAGTGGAGATGGCGAGGGGGGAGAGCTATGACCTCTTCTTTATCGATATGAAGCTTCCCACCATCAATGGGCTTGAGACCTATCTGGCGCTGAGGGAGGTCGACCCAAAGGCAATAGCCATTATGATGACCGGCTATCGCAATGAAACAAGTGAACTGGTTGAGGAGGCCCTTAATAACAGCGCCTTTACCTGCCTCTACAAGCCCTTCGATCTGCGAAAGGTAATAGAGCTTATAGAGATGATTCAAGCAGAGAGGGCCTGCAATACCTCGTGATATGCTTCAGAAAACGAGCTTGCTTGTTATAGATGACGATGAGCTCCTTCGGGAGACCATTGCCGATATATTCACCGATAAGGGCTACCTGGTTGAGACCGCCTCCAGTGGGAAGGAGGCTACCAAGATGCTGGAGGATAGGTCATTCAATGTAGCCCTTATCGATATAAAACTCCCCGATATAGAGGGGATCGAGCTTCTGAAGAACTTGAAGAGGATGCATCCGGAGACCGAGGGCATCATAATCACCGGCTATGCTACCCTGGAGACAGCGATGCAGGCGGTCAGGGAGGGGGCCTTTGCCTATGTGATGAAGCCGCTGGAGATGGATGAGGTGATCGACATTATAGAGCAGGCCGTGGAGAAGCAGTACCTGATTCTGGAGGGGATGAGGCTTCTTGATCGAGAGAGGCGGAATAAGGAATACTACCGGGCCCTCTCCATAACTGATGGTCTCACCAGCCTGTATAACTACCGCTACTTCAGGAGGCAACTGGGCCGTGAGCTTGCCCTGGCGAAGCGGTACTCAAATGAGCTCCTGCTTCTGATGATCGACATTGATGACTTCAAGGACTATAACGATAGATATGGCCACCTCGCCGGCGACAACGCCCTGAGGGAGATAGCGAAGACATTAGCAGAGGGGACCAGGGAGGGTGACATTGTGGCCCGCTATGGAGGGGAGGAGTTTGTCATAATCATGCCTCAGACAGGAAAGGAGGCTGCCGGCATCGTTGCCGAGAGGCTCAGGGGTGCAGTGGAGAATGCCCGACCCAAGCCCTGGGTCACAATAAGCATCGGCATCGCAAGCTTCCCCTCTGATGCTTCCGATGATGAGAGGCTTATCTCTTGTGCTGACCAGGCCCTTTATAGAGCGAAGCGTGCTGGTAAGAACAGGATCAGCTTCTACTCTGAAGAGGGGGGTTAATAGCAGTGGAGGATGCCCTTAATATCGCCAGGACCCTGGGCCGGGCCGCTGAGGCCCGTGACCCTTATAGCTGGGGTCATGCCGAGAGGGTAGCCATCCTTGCCACTGAGATCGCAATCGAGATGGGCCTGTCGAAGGAGGAGATAGGTGATATACGGATCGCTGGGGTGCTCCATGATGTTGGAAAGGTATATATCAGGGACGAGATCCTTCTGAAACCAGACCGCCTGACGCCTTCGGAATGGACCGAGGTGAAACGGCACCCAGCCTCCGGTGTGCAGATAATAAAGAACCTGGATTGCTTCAAGGGAGCCATCCCTTTGGTCCAGAGCCACCAGGAGTGGTATGATGGGAGTGGCTACCCAGATAGGCTAAAGGGGGATGAGATACCGCTTGGGGCCCGTATCCTGGCGGTAGCCGATGCCTATGATGCCATGACCTCCCCCCGCCCTTACAGAGCCCGCCTCACTGAGGAGGAGGCGCTCCAGAACCTCAGGGAGGGCGCCGGAAAGCAATGGGAACCAGAGATAGTCGAGGTCTTCATATCGCTCATCGAGAGGGAGGCGATGCAACTCAAGACCCTTCTTGTCGAGATATAATGGGGCGGAGGAGATTTGAAGGGTGACTTTTTGGGGAGGATGTGGCTTTCTGGCTGCGGATTTTATCTCACTGAGGATGAGCCGTGAGCATCTGCCTTAGTTTAGGGTATGAGCCTTCCCATCTCCCCCGCCATTTACTTTATTTTGGGAAGTAAAGGAGCCCCTCCTTTCTGACCTTCCCTTCATCAACGAGAACCCTGGTGATATTTCCCGCCTTTATCCTGGCTACCCCGAGCGCCTTTTCGATCTCAGTTAGCTTTATCCCCTCAGGGTGCTCATTTATCAGGGTTAATATCTGCTCCTCAAGCTTCATCCCCTCTATTCTATTGGCCCCATCCTAATAAGATAAGCCCCCGCCGGTCTCTTTATCACCGCTAATAGTTCTGGACATTCACTCTGAATGGACGGTTTGTTTGAATCAAACGGGAACTACTTCGACAGACCCTCGCGTAGGGCGATGGCCGCTGCCTGGGTTCTGTCAGATGCGCCCACCTTGCGGAGTATATTGTGGACATAGCCCTTCACCGTCTGCTCGGAAACGAAAAGCTGTTGGGCAATCTGCTTATTTGAGTTTCCATCTACTATGAGCTGAAGGACATGCCTCTCCTGCTCGGTGAGGCCCCTCCCCTTGATAAAGGAGATGGTAGGGGCCACCTCCATAAGGACATCGGAGTCGATAGCGAGCTGAACCACCAGCCTGCTGCCTCTATGGGTCTGCTTTATGGTCTCGATAAGCCTATCGGTTGTGGTGCTCTTCTGAACGTAGCTTGAGGCTCCAGCCCTGATCGCCTTGAGGACATACTCCGCATCCTCATACATGGAGAGGGCCACAATCTTGATCTCGGGGTGCTCCCTCTTGATGAGCTCCATAGCCTCTATCCCGTCTAGCTCTGGCATCTTTATGTCCATGAGGATGAGATCAGGGGAGAGCCTCGATGCTTCGCTTACCGCCTGTCTCCCGTTTGCCGCCTCCCCGACAACCTCTATATCCTTATAGGCCTCAAGGAGCTTCTGGAGCCCCTGGCGGAAGATGGTATGGTCATCAGCGATGAGGACCCTGACCTTCTCACTCATCCTCGGCCTCACTGAGGGTTATTGGGATCTCCAGGTGGACCACGGTTCCTTTGCCTTTGGTGCTCTTTATATCTAAGGAGCCTCCGACAACCTCCGCCCTCTCCTGCATGCCAATGAGCCCCCAGTTGTCCTCTTCAGCGTTCACCGCCTCGATGTCGAAGCCCTGACCATCATCGGTGACCTCGGCCACCAGCACCTTCCCCATGCTGAAGAGATGGACATCAACCCGGCTTGCCTTGGCGTGCCTCTGGACATTGGTCAGCGCCTCCTGGATGATGCGGTAGATGGCGGTCTCCTCAGGGGAGGGTATATTAGGGATAGGGTTATCCACCACTAATCTCACCGAGAGGTAGTTCCCCATCCGCCTCAGGTACTTCTCTATGGCGGGAATGAGCCCAATATCGTCTAGGATCGAGGGCCTGAGGTCATCGATGAGCCTCCTCGCCTCAGCGAGGCTCTCCGCCACCATCCCCTCTATCTCATCCAGATCCCTCTCGGCCCTGGTGGGTTCACTTTCCCTGGTAATGCGATAGGTCTGAATCCGGTAGTGGATATTTATCAAGAGTTGGGCGATCCCATCATGGATCTCCGAGGCCCATTTCCTCCTCTCTATCTCCTGGGCGAAGATGATCTTCTCCATGGTCTGCTGGTGGCCATCATCCTCACCTAAGGGAAGGCTAGCCATCGAGCTCAGTTGCCTTGCGATCCTCTTCCTCCTTCCCGGCCTTTGGGGGAATTAAAAAGCTTTCCGGATGGATTACCCGAAAAGCATCTCTTCTGTGGCAACCCAGCCATCATAGTTCTCAAGAACCTTAGACCTGTGGCTTTGCGCCCCCGCCTTTCAGCGGGTTTGCCTTTTTCGCATTTACATATATTCGATTTGCATAGATTGTAGCTCAAGATTATACTACTTGTCAAGCCTGTTGTATATATAATAGTATGTTTTTGGTAAAGGTCAGTTGGGGCAGATCATGGACGAGGTTATAGAGGACGAGACCGCTTTTGTCTTGAGGTTATATAGTGGGGAGAGGAAGAACCTTGTCCCTATCCTCCAGGATGTTTGTGACAGGCTTGGATACCTTCCCAGGGCGGCTATGGAGAGGATCGCTGAGCACCTGGCTATCAACAGAGGGGAGGTCTACTCCGCCGCCACCTTTTATAACCAGTTCCGCCTGAGCCCACCGGGCAGGCATACTGTAAAGGTATGCATGGGAACCGCCTGCCACATAAAGGGAGGGCAGCTTATCCTGGAGGCATGGGAGAGGGAACTCGATGTAGATGTTGGCGGTGTAACCAGGGATGGCCAGTTCGGCCTTGAGAGGGTTGCCTGTGTTGGCTGCTGCGCCATGGCGCCGATTGTGGTTTGCGACGATGTTGTCCACGGGAGGACGAGACCTACAACAGTCAAAGGGATAATCACAAATCTTAATGAAAGGGAGCATGATATTCGAGGAGATTCGGGACAGGGCGATTAGGGAGTGGGAGGGGCTGAGGAATAGCGGGAGGCCCTTGATCCTCATCGGAACTGCTACCTGCGGCAGGGCCGCCGGTGCAATGGAGGTTCTCGAGAGGATAGAGAGGGAGCTTGGGGAGCGGGGCATCGATGCTGATGTAGTCCAGGTTGGTTGCATGGGGCATTGTTATGCTGAGCCCTTGATTGCGATAGCTAAGCCAGGATACCCCCCCATCCTGTATGGCTATGTGACGCAGGGGACAGCATCTCAGCTCATCGAGAACTTTATACTTGGTGATGACCCCTGTCTTGAGTTCGCCCTTGGTGCCCTTGAGGAGAACGAGCTCATCCCCACCATCTTCGATATGCCCCGTTTCAGGTATGAGAGGCGCATCCTCCTTGAAAGGTGTGGATTCATAGACCCTCAGAATATAGACCACTACATCGCAAATGGGGGATATTCGGCCCTGGTGAAGGCGCTTGAGATGACCTCTGATGAGGTCATCGAGGGGGTGAGGAGATCGGGGCTGAGGGGGAGGGGTGGGGCCGGCTTCCCCACTGGTGAGAAGTTTGGGATATGCCGAGAAGCAGAGGGAGAGCCAAAGTACCTCATCTGTAATGGCGATGAGGGGGACCCCGGGGCATTTATGGACCGGGCGATACTTGAGAGTGACCCTCAATCGGTGATCGAGGGGATGACCATCGCCGCCTATGCTGTTGGGGCATTACATGGCTATATCTATGTGAGGGCTGAATACCCGCTGGCGGTTGAGCGGGTGAGATTTGCCTTGAGGCAGGCTGAGGGGTTGGGACTTCTGGGTCAGGATATACTGGGTAGTGGATTCAGCTTCGGTATCGAGCTCGTGAGAGGCTCGGGGGCATTCGTCTGTGGGGAGGAGACGGCCTTGATCGCCTCGATAGAGGGGGGGAGGGGGGTGCCCCACCCCAGACCCCCGTTCCCTGCCACCAGCGGCCTATGGGGGAAGCCTACCTTGATCAACAATGTGAAGACCCTCTCAATTATCCCCCATATCATCTCCAAAGGTGCTGATTGGTATAGTAGCATCGGCACGGAGAAAAGCAAGGGGACAGCGGTCTTCGCCCTGGCGGGGAAGGTAATAAACACCGGTCTGGCTGAGGTCCCTATGGGGACAACCCTTCGGGATATAATCTATGGGGTGGGGGGGGGCATCCCCGGGGGGAAGCGTTTCAAGGCGGTTCAGATTGGAGGGCCGTCGGGTGGTTTTCTCCCAGAAAGCATGCCGGATATACCAGTTGACTTCGACTCCCTCACTGAGGCCGGGGTGATGATGGGCTCTGGTGGAATGGTGATACTGGATGAGGATAACTGCATGGTGGAGGCCGCACGCTATCTTCTGGATTTCACCCAGAGGGAGTCCTGCGGGAAGTGCACCATGTGCCGGCTGGGGACAAAGCAGATGCTGAATATACTCGAGGATATTACCAACGGTGAGGGAAGGCTTGAGGATTTAGGGCTTCTAATGGAGCTGGCTCAGGATGTAAGGGATGGGTCCCTCTGTGGCCTGGGAAGGACCGCCCCAAATCCGGTTCTGACCTCTCTCTCCTACTTTCGGGACGAGTATGAGGCGCACATCATTGAGAAGAGGTGCCCGGCCCTGGTTTGTGAGAAGCTCATTAGCTACTATATCCTCCCTGAGAGGTGCGAGAGGAGCTGCGATGCCTGTGTTGGTAGCTGCTCTGTTGAGGCGATATATGCCGGAAAGGGGGGGGTTAAGGTGATCGATCAGGAGAAGTGCGTTAAGTGCGGGATATGCCTTGATTCCTGTCCCCCACAGTATAGCGCGATTGTGAAGCTATCGCCGCTGAGCCTTGTGCCCCCTGAGGAAAAGAAACCTGAGAAGAGTGAAGAGGGTGACGGTTAATGAGCCCAGTTGTGGAGCAGGTGATCTGGGTGGGGGTCTTTTTCCTGAGGATGGGGATCTCCGGGGTGCCGGAGCTTTTCAGAAAATATGAACGGGCCTATGAGATAACCTCCGTTTGGGTAAGAAACGGATGAACATGAAAGGTATAAAAATAAGGTATCACGCTTCTTCCCGGCTTACCTCTGGATAGCGCTAATTGCACTGGTAGCTGTGATAATAGCGTTTTTAGCTCTGGGCTTGATGCCCCTTATTTGAAAAATGAGTAAAGTCACCCTGACCATCGATGGCATCCAGATCGAGGCCCAAAAGGGCGAGAAGGTTCTCTGGGCTGCGCTTGAGGGTGGGATCTATATCCCCAGCCTCTGCGCTGTCCGTGGGCTTGAGCCGCCGTTTGCCGCCTGCCGGCTCTGCTTCGTCGAGATAGAGGGGAGGGGCATCGTCACCTCCTGCACTGAGACCGTCGCCGATGGGATGGTGGTCTATACTAACACGCCCAGGGTAAAAAGGCTCCGTCGCACTGCATTTGAGCTTCTCCTCTCCCATCATGACACCGATTGCAGCTCGTGCCCAGGGCACGGGAATTGTGAGTTGCAGAGGATCGCCTCCCGCCTCGGCCTCAAGCTAAGGCAAAATCGATTCAGGCCTGTCCCTATCTCCTACCCGATAGACTCAAGTCATCCCCTTATTACCTATGACCCCAATAGGTGCATACTTTGCGGGAAGTGCGTCTGGGTGTGCAACGAGCGCGGCAGTGGTGTCCTCAATTTCGCCTTCAGGGGGATTGATACCGTGGTCACCACATTCTTCGGCCTTCCCCTGGCTGATTCCGGCTGCAACTCATGCCTTGAGTGCGCCGCTGTTTGCCCTGTGGGTGCAATAGCGCTGAAGAGGGATGTCAGACCTCCTCGATCTTGACCAGATTAGTGCTTCCTGGCTCTCCAATGGGGAGGCCGCTTGTGATGACGATGAGCTCACCCTTCTTTGCGACCCCGGTCTCCAGTGCCAATTCCTTTCCCTGAGAGAGGAGGGCCTCCACGGTTGGGGGCTGGGGCATCTCGAAGGTATTTACCCCCCAGGATAGGGCCAGCCTTCTTCCCGTGGCGCTATAGGGTGTTATAGCCAGGATGGGGACGCCAGGGCGATATTTTGCCACCCTCAGGGCGGTGCTCCCAAGGGTGGTGAATATAACTATAGCTGCTGCGCCTAGCTGGTGGGCGATGTGGCAGGCAGCGTAGCTAGTGGCATCGCTTGCCTCCGGCAGCAGGTCTGCTTCCTTCTTGAGCAGCATCTCGTTATAGGGCAGGGCGGTCTCTGTCTGGAGGGCTATCCTTGACATCATAGCCGCAGCCTCGACAGGATACCTCCCAACGGCTGTCTCCCCGGAGAGCATAATTGCATCGGTGCCATCAAAGATGGCGTTTGCCACATCGGCAGCCTCGGCACGGGTGGGCGAGACGGAATTCATCATAGATTCAAGCATCTGGGTGGCAGTGATAACTGGCTTGCCCAGGCGGTTGCACTTGCGGATGATCTCCTTTTGTGCCAGGGTTACCCTCTCGATCCCTATCTCCACACCAAGGTCGCCTCGTGCTACCATAGCGCCATCAGCCACCTGTAGGATGCCGTCGATATTCTCCAGGGCCTCCCGCCTCTCTATCTTGGCTATCACCGGGACATCGGCCCCCCTCTCCTCGATAATCTTCTTCACATTGAGCACATCGGCGGCCCCGGTGACAAAGGAGAGGGCGATGAAGTCAACCCCCTCTCGGATGCCGAAGAGGATAAAGTCCTCTTCGGCGCTAATGGTAAAGGGGAGGGGAGCCCCTGGTATGTTGACCCCCCTCTGGGGGCGCATCGTCCCACCGACAAGCACCCGGCACCGTATATCGGTTTCTGTTACTGCCTCGGCCTCCAGTTTTATGGCCCCGTCGTTCAGAAAGACAGTGCTGCCTGGTTGGACAATCTGAGGCAGGTAAGAGGGGCTAACCGTCATCCTATCCTTATCCCCTGGCATATCCGTGGTGGTGAGTACTAGGTCTGCCCCGCTCTCAAGCGTTACACTTTCCTCTTTGAGTCTCCCTGTCCTGCACTTCGGCCCAGGGAGGTCCTGGAGGATAGCCACATGCTGCTTTAGCTCTGAGGCAGTCCTGCGGACAGCATCGATGGAATGGGTATGCTCTTGGTAATCGCCATGGGAGAAGTTAATCCGTGCCACATTCATCCCCGCCCCGATCAGCCCCTTAACGGTATCGGGTGAGCTGGTGGCTGGACCCAGGGTGCAAACTATCTTTGTTCTTGGACTGTTTGTCATTTTTTATAGTATATCACATATAGACATCTGAAAAATCAATCCTGCCATACCCTCTTGGTGATTGCCTCAAGACCAGTTCATGTGCTAATATAGGAGTGAGATGGCTTGTCGCTTTGACCGGAGCATGCCTTAGTGGAAACCCAGAAAGTGATTATTTATCCTCGCTTGTGCAAGCGCTGCGATATATGCATAGCTTTCTGTCATAGAAATGCTCTCGAGAAGGGTGAGGATGGCTACCCTCGTCTGGTGAGGAATGAGCTTTGCAATAGCTGCGGCCTGTGTGAGGTCCTCTGTCCCGATTTCGCCATTTCTGTTGTAGGGAGACATAGAGGTTGAAGGCGAGAGTGAGTGGTGGGGCGGCTCTCATGCAGGGCAATGAGGCGGTGGCCGCAGGTGCCCTGGCAGCGGGGCTCGGTTTTTTTGCCAACTATCCGATAACACCAGCTAATGAGATCTCTCGGGTGCTCTCCCGTGAACTCCCCCTGAGGGGTGGGGTATTCATTCAGATGGAGGACGAGATCGCAAGCATCGCCGCCGTCATCGGGGCCTCCCTTGGTGGGCTTAAGGCCGCTACTGCAACCAGTGGCCCTGGTTTCTCCCTGATGCAGGAGAACATCGGCTATGCCTCAGCCACTGAGATACCGTGTGTCATCGTTGATGTGCAGCGGGGAGGGCCGAGCACCGGGATGCCTACCAGACCCTCTCAGGGGGATGTGATGCAGGCACGGTGGGGGGCCCATGGTGACCACCCTATCATTGTCCTTTACCCTAGCTCTGTATCCGAGACCTACGAGCTCACCATCCGCGCCTTCAATCTCTCTGAGCGCTATCGGACGCCTGTTATATTGCTCATGGACGAGGTGGTGGCACACATGCGAGAGAGGGTGATGCTGCCCCTTCCTGAGGTTGAAGTAGTGCCTCGCTCCAAGCCCAAGGTGCCCCCTGAGATGTATTTCCCATATGAGGATGGGGACAACGATGTCCCACCTCTGGCTAGCTTTGGCGAAGGCTATCGCTACAACATAACGGGTCTCTTTCATGACAGGCTTGGGTTCCCCACCCTCCGCCCGGATGAGATCAACCCCTGGCTTAAAAGGCTTTTTGGTAAGATCGAGACAAACCTTGAGGATATAGTATGGTGCGAGCAGGAGCTCATCGAGGATGCCGAGGTAGTCCTGGTTGCCTATGGTGCCACCGCTCGCTCGGCGCGCCATGCGATGAAGCTGGCTCGGGATCGGGGGGAGGCGGTGGGGATGATAAAGCCTCTTACACTATGGCCTTTCCCCCATATAGAGTCAATCGCAGAAAGGGCTAGAAGGATAATCGTAGTGGAGATGAATCGAGGGCAGATATTAGGGGAGGTGGAGCGGCTGGTGCATGGCAAGGCCGAGGTATTGGGCGTTAACCGCATGGATGGTGAGATGGTCACCCCACTTGAGATCCTCCATGCCCTGGAGATATAGGTGATGGACGCAATTGATGAGCGCAAATATCTACGCCTGAACAGGTTTCCGACTATATGGTGCCCCGGCTGTGGGATAGGGATTGTCCTCGGGGCTATTATCAGGGCTGTGGCGCGGCTAGGACTGGACAAGGATGAGGTGGCAATGGTCTCAGGCATAGGGTGTTCGAGCCGCATGGTGGGCTATGTAGATTTCAATACCATCCACGCCACCCATGGGCGTGCCTTGGCCTTTGCCACTGGCCTAAAGCTCGCCAGGCCTGAGATGCGTGTTATCGTGGTGATGGGCGATGGCGACGCCCTGGCTATTGGTGGAAACCATTTTATACAAGCTGCCAGAAGAAATATTGACCTTACCGCCATCGTTATCAATAATAGCATCTACGGGATGACGGGTGGTCAGTATGCCCCTACCACGCCCAGGGGTGCGACGGCAACTACAGCCCCATATGGAAATCTTGAGCCCCCGTTTGATATTCCCGCTCTCGCTGCCTCAGCGGGTGCCCCCTTTGTTGCCCGTAGCACTGTTTATCATGCCATAGAGCTGGACAGGTTTATTGAGCGTGGCTTGAGGAAGAAGGGCTTTTCGGTGATCGAGGTCCTCAGCGATTGCCCTGTTTTCTATGGAGCGCTCAATGAGATGGGCAGTGCTGTGGACATGCTGAGGTGGTATCGGGACAACACGATATCGGTGAGAGAGGCTGGTAAGGGAGAGGGTAAGCTGGTGCGTGGCGTATTGGTAGACCGCGACTTGCCTGAGTATACTGAAGGGTACCAGAGGCTGGTGGAGAGCCTCAGGGGGAAGGGTGAGGGATGAAGGGGCGCTACGAGGTATGCCTTGCTGGTGAGGGGGGGCAGGGGCTGGCCCTTGCCGGGCTTGTTCTGGCGGAGGCAGTCGTTTACGGTGGGAAGAACGTGGTTACTACACAGTCCGTCGGAGCCGGGCAGCGGGGAGGAATAAGCCAGACCAGTATTATTATAAGTGATGGGGAGATTGACTACCCAAAGGTGCTGGCGGCTGACCTCTTTCTGGCTTTGACTCAGAATGCCTTCGACAGGTATCGCTCTGATGTTGCCAGAGATGGGCTTATTATTGTCGATTCCTCATGTGTTGAGGCGAAGGAGGCTGAGGGTCTCGATATCATTCCGATACCCCTGAGGGAGATCACTCTCAAGGCGCTGGGGGAGGCGACAGCTACCAATCTGCTCGCCCTGGGGGTTATTACGGAGCTAACCAGGGCGGTCTCGCGGACAGCCATTCGAGATGCGGTGAAAAGGAACCTTCCCCCGAAAAGCCTGGGGCTCAACAAGAAGGCCCTGGAGAAGGGCTTTGAAGTGGGAAGGGCGATAAGGGCTGAGAGAAGAGCGAAGCCAGTTTGATTGTGCCTGTTCTACTCACATGATATAATAACACACCCTACGGAGGTGCTTTATGCCCGAAGGGGATGGGCGGCTGGTAAGGGTGGCTGTGGATGCTATGGGTGGTGATTATGCCCCCGGCGAGATAGTAAAGGGGGGAGTCTTAGCTGCAGAGGAGACAGAGGTCATTCTGGTAGGTCCTGTGGATACTATTGAAGCAGAGCTTGCCAAACAAAATGCCATGCACCTGCCCATTAGGTGTGTCCAGGCTGATGAGGTCATAGCCGATGGCGAGCCCCCGGCCATGTCCCTTCGACAGAAGCCCAATGCCTCGGTGGCTGTTGCTGCAAGGCTGGTTAGGGCTGGTGAGGCGGATGCTATGCTCAGCGCCGGCTCCACCGGCGCTCTAGTTGCTAGTGCACTGCAGATCCTGGGAGCTAGTGAGGGGATAGACCGCCCTGTAGCTGGTGGGCCGATTTTAGGCTTCGCTCCAAAAACTGTCATATTGGACGCTGGGGGGAATGTTGACTGCAAGCCACATCACCTTTTGAGCTTTGCCATCGTAGGGTGTGTCTATGCCCAGAAGATGCTGGGTGTCACCAATCCAACCGTTGCCCTCTTGAATGTTGGGGCTGAGGAGGGGAAGGGAAACGAGCTTGTCCGTGAGAGCTATCCACTATTTGTGGAGAGTGGCCTTAATTTCATTGGCAATATTGAGGGGAACGACATCCCTTATGGGCGAGCCAATGTCATTGTCTGCGATGGATTTGTGGGAAATATACTGCTTAAGTTCACCGAGGGCCTTGGAGAAAGCGTCTCTCGATGGCTGAGGACAAGTCTCGGAGGACGCCTGCCGCCCTCTGACATCGAGAGCCTGTGTGATGAGCTTGTATCCCTGACCAATGCAGCTGACACCTTTGGTGGTGGTCCCCTTTTGGGGATCAATGGAGTAGCGGTGGTGATGCATGGGCATAGCCGTGCCCCCCAGGTCGTTAGGGGGATTTTACAGGCAAAAATGGCTGTCGAATCTGGTCTGGTGGCCACCCTTTCTTCAGAGCTAGCCAGGATCAGGGAGAGGAGGAGGTAGCTATGTCTACTGAGGAGACTATAAAAGACATTGTTATTAGGATTGTTCGCTGTGAGGGCAAGGAGATCACCCATTCCACAACATGGGATGACATGAGGGCGGACTCCCTGGATGTGGTGCAGGTATTGAGTGCCCTGGAGGATACCTTCGATATCGAGATCTCCGATGAGCAAGCCAAGGGGCTTAACTCTTTCGGTGATCTGGTTGAGCATGTGGAGGATTGCCTGAAAGAGGCATAGGGCGATGTTCCTTAAAGGCAAAGTGGCCTTAGTGACCGGTGCCTCCCGAGGGATCGGAAGGGTTATCGCAATTAGACTTGCTGAGGAGGGGGCGGATGTAATCATCAACTTCTTCCGCAACCGGCAGGCGGCGAACGAGACAGCCAGGGATATAGAGGCCAGGGGTGTAAGGGCTCGTGTTATCAGGGCCAATGTGGGAGACCCTGATAGGATCGACCAGATGTTTGAGACTATTGAGAGCGAATTCGGAAGGCTGGACATCCTGATCAGTAACGCTGCCTCCGGTGTGGCCCGCTCTGCCATGGATCTGGATGTCAAGGGGTGGCAATGGACTATGGACGTCAATGCCAGGGCCCTCCTCCTCTGCGCCCAGCATGCATCCAGGCTTATGGAGGGTGGGGGGGGCAAGATAGTCAGCATCTCAAGCTTGGGCTCTTCCTTTGTCTGGCCTTATTATGTCGGTGTGGGTGTATCAAAGGCTGCCCTTGAAGCCCTCACCCGCTACCTTGCAGTAGAGCTGGCCCCTAAGGGTATCTCTGTAAATGCAGTGGCTGCTTCTGCGGTAAGGACAGAGTCGCTCAGGCTCTATGACGCTGAGCAGCAGATCGAAGCCTTAAAAACCCCACCGGCGGGGAGGATGGTGACCCCTGAGGATGTGGCCAATGTGGTTTGCTTCCTTTGCAGTGAGGATGCCTTCATGATAAGAGGGCAGATAATTGTAATCGATGGGGGCATATCCCTGGCACCTCGCTAGGGGCAAGGGTGTTTCAAGATGTCTCAGAAGAGGGTGGTTATCACCGGAATGGGGGCAATCTCCTCACTGGGCCTGGGTGTAGAGCGGCTTTGGGAGGGGCTTATCGCCGGCAGGTCTGGCATTGGCCATATAACTCACCCCGACGCCGATGACTTTCTGGTGAAGATAGCAGCTGAGGTAACCGACTTCGACCCAAGGGAATACATGGATGTAAAGATAGTTGACCGAACCTTGAGGTTCAGCCAGTTCGCCATCGCTGCCTCCAAGATGGCGGTGGAGCAGGCGGGGCTTGATATATCAAGGGAGATGCCCCAGAGGGTGGGTGTCATTACCTCCAGCACTGTGGATATAGGCTACATCGCTAAGCAGGGGGAGGTGCTCAGAAATAAGGGGCCAAAAAGGATCGACCCCCTTTTCATTACAAAGCAGGGCCCCCACATGGCTTCAGCTCAGGTGGGGATGTTTCTTGGGGCCAAGGGGCCCAATTCCAGCCTTTATAGCGCCTGCGCCAGTGGTAATGATGCCCTGGGCGTAGCCCTGAACTACATCCGTCTGGGCTATGCTGATGTGATGCTTGCTGGTGGGACCGACGCCAGCATATCACCGGTCATTATAGCCGGCATGGGTCTATTAGGGGCCCTATCCAGGGAGATGGACCCAACCAGGGCATCGAGGCCATTTGACCTAAACCGTAGTGGCTTTGTTTATGGGGAGGGGGTGGGGATGTTAATGCTGGAGAGCTATGAACATGCCATGAGGCGTGGTGCCCCGATTCTGGCTGAGCTCGCCGGCGCTGGCTGGTCATTTGATGCCTATAGCGAGACTGCCCCCGACGCCGAAATGGAGGCAGTTGCCATGTCCGTTGCGCTCCAGGATGCAGGGGTGATCCCTGAGGAGGTAGATTATATAAATGCACATGGCACAAGCACTAAGCTCAATGATGCCGGCGAGACGAGAGCTATAAAGGCTGTCTTCGGGGATAGTGTCTATAGAATCCCCATAAGCGCAAACAAGTCGATGATCGGTCACACGATAGCGGCTGCTGGTGCCCTTGAGGCTATTGCCACTGTAAAGACCATAAATGAGGGCATTATCCCCCCAACCATAAATTATGAAACCCCTGACCCGGAGTGCGATCTGGACTATGTCCCCAATATAGCCCGCCGCGCCAATGTGGGCGTGGCCCTCTCCAATGCCTTTGGCTTTGGTGGCCAGAACTGCTGTCTGGTCATCAGGCGCTTCACAGATTGATATTATGATAATGAACATATGTCCATTATCTGGCTGGGAATTTAAATACTATGCCAAGACTATCTAATCGGCGCTGTGTTGCCTTTATGGCGCAGGGCGATTGCTGGGCGGGTAGCCCAACCCTTTTAAGCTTCAAGAGCGGTAAGCTTGGGCGAAGGGCTCTATTTCCGAGCTCGGACACCATTGATGTCAGGGTTACTGTTCCTTCTCCAATATTATTTCCGCGGCAATTCGGGTCCCTTTCCTAACCACAGCAGTGCATTTCTCAGTGGCACCAGTTTTTTGCCACTCCTCGGCCTCGGCTGGGTCTGCCAGGTTGAACCTTCTGCCAAATTCTGACTCTAGGATGTCACCACACATGGTGCTGCCGAGCTCCTTTTCGAAGCGGCGGCAAAATCTTCTAACCGGTGGGAGTGAGCCGGTATACCCTGCCCAATCATCCAGCCTTTCTCGCCCATAGACCAGCCCGAGCGCCATGATGCACCCAACTACGGCACCGCAAGTTTCACCCCTGAGAGCAATGCCAGGGAAGGGTGTGAGCGCCTTTAAGATCGCGCCGTCATCTAATCCAAATTGCTCTTGCAGCGCCAAAAAGGCGGTTTGAGCGCAGTTACCAGAAATTGTTAGATATTCCTTTACCTTTTGATCGAGCTTGCTCAGAACCTCTTCTCTGGAGAATTGAGCTGACATTTCCGATCCCTCCTTTATAAACATATAGACACCACTCCCCTACTGTGAAAGGATACCTTCTGTGAAAGTGTATTGCAACTGTTTGAGAAGGCAAATGGAGCCTGAGTTGGAATCTATATGGAGGCTATCAAGGCTTGACACCAAAGTGATAGTGTGCTAGCATAATTACGGACATATGTTCACAATGGTGTTATTATATGCCAAGACCACCTAATCGGCGCTGCGTTGCCTTTATGCCGGAGACGACCTACTTCAAGCCAGCGGGGGTGCCGCTCAGCAACCTTGATGAGGTTCACCTCTCCGTGGAGGAGGCAGAGGCCATCCGCCTCAAGGACTTGGAGGGTTTGCAGCAGGAGGAATGTGCTCTGAGGATGCACATCTCCCGCCCCACCTTCCACCGGGTTCTCGAGTCCGCCCGCAGCAAGCTTGCCGATGCCATGATCAATGGAAAGGCGATCCGGATTGAGGGGGGCAACTTCGAGATGGCGATGCGCCGCTTCAGGTGTGCCAACGATGGCTATGAGTGGGGTGTGCCCTTTGAGACGATGGTGGCGGGACCCCCTACAGCATGCCCTGAGTGCAATAGCCCAAACATTCAGCCCATCTACCCGCCTCGCTTCAGCGTCAGGAGAAGGGGGAGACATCGTGGAGGTGGGGGGGGTTGGTAAGAGAGGAGACGAGATATGCTTAATATCGATGCTGCCAGGTGTAATGGTTGTGGAGCCTGCCTCGATGCCTGTCCACAGGGGGCAATAAGCCTCAAAGGGGATAAGGCCGTTATCGACCACAGGCTCTGCATTGAGTGTGGCATATGCCTTGAGGCTTGTCCCGCGGGTGCCATTTATGAGGTCGCTGGTGCGCCGCGAAGGCCCGCTTATGCCTTTAATGGGCCACAGGCCACTGGGATATATCAGAGGTCGGCTGCTAGCCGAGAGGGAAAGGAGGTGAACGGAATGCCGTTTGGAAGAGGCTGGGGTGGAGGTTTTGGAAGAGGCTGGGGTGGAGGTTTCGGAAGAGGCTGGGGTGGAGGTTTTGGAAGAGGCTGGGGTGGAGGTTTCGGGAGAGGCTGGGGTGGAGGTTTTGGAAGAGGTTTCGGGAGAGGCTTGGGAATGGGAAATCCCTGGCTACCAGGATGGTGGCAAACGCCTTATGGTGGTCAATATGGGGCAACCACCCCATATATGGGATACGGTTACCCATCCTATGGCCCAGGCTCATATCCGATGGCAGGGCCTTATTACACACCCTATGGAATGTCCCCCTGGTATTAGGGCTATCAGTGAAGAGAGGTGATTTAGTATGCCCTATACAATGGGTCCACTCGGCTTGGTAATTTGGCTATGCATATGTTTGCCCCTAAACCTGCTATACTTGTTCCTAAGCTTACCCCTGTGGCTACTACAGGCATTAACATTCCGCTTATGCCCCATGGGGGGACTGCCCTGGTGGGGTGGCTACGCAGGTGGCTGGGGTCAAGGTTGGAGAACACCCTATCGGTATCCATAGTGGTAGGCTTTTAATTGAACTTCCACGAAGGAGGTGATAAGATGCCTTGGGGGTATGGATATGGGCATGCTTGGGTGTGGCCTCGGCATGGGGAAGCAATTCCCTTGGGAGAGAGCTTGACAGTATCAGGAAGAGGCTTGAAGAGCTTAGAGGACAGGAGGTAATATATGCCTAATGGCTTTGGGTTTGGAGGTGGATGGGGATTTGGGTTCAGGGGAAGCTCTCCTCCGTGGCCTTATGTTGGCATAGGCAGGGGGGGGCTCCCCAGGTGTGGGTATTTCCTGGGACCTATGGCAGCGCCCGCCTCGCCAGGCTATGGGCAGTCCCCATATCCCTCCTATGGTGGAGGCTGGGCTATGCCCTATGGAGCCTCATCCGCTCCAGGGGCGACGCCTTATGCACCGCAGATGACC